>JAYSCC010000076.1:0-9413 GCA_041915065.1 Zavarzinia sp. | reverse complement strand
CGCCTCGAGGCCGAGGGCGCGGCGCCGGGCCGGCCGGCGGGCGGCGCGCGCTGCCAGCAGGGGCACCGAGACCCCGGCCAGCAGCAGCGTGCCCGCCAGCGCGGCGCCGAGCCAGGGCGCCAGCAGGCCGAGGGCGAGCGAGGCGACCAGCGCGGTGCCCAGGACCGCCGTCACCGGCACCACGAGCTTCAAATAGATCGCTTCCAGCGAATCGATGTCGCCGGTCAGGCGGAACAACAGCCGGGCCGGCCGCGCCGCCAGCTCCCGTGCCGCCCCGGCCACGGCATAGCCGCGGAACAGGCGAATGCCGGCCGAGGGCGCGAAGACGTTGAAGGCCAGGGCCGCCGCCGGCGCCAGGCCGACGATGGCACTCGCCGTGATGAACCAGCCGGACAGGCCGAGCAGGGTGAGCCCGGCCAGAGCCGTCACCAGGCCGAGCAGCGCCCCCAGCACCAGCCGGCGACGATCGGCGAGGGAGAGCAGGACGCTCAGGCCACGGCGGCGCATGGTGCACCTCCGATCGTCACCGTGCGGTCCATGGTGGCGGCCAGCACCGGGTCGTGGGTGGCGACGATCAACGTCACCCCCTCGGTCAGGCCGAGCAGACCGGAGGTCACCGCCCGCGCCGTGGCCTGGTCGAGATGGGCGGTCGGCTCGTCCGCCAGCACGAGGCCGAGCTCCGGCGTCGCCGCCGCCCGGGCCAGGGCGAGGCGCAACGCTTCGCCGCCGGAAATGCCGATGCCACCTTCGCCGAGCGGGCGCGCCGCCCCCTCGCCCGCGACACTGTCCAGCGCCGCGACGCGGAGCGCCGCCCCGACCGCCTCAGCGTCGACGCCGTCGCGCCCCAGGGCGACAGTGGCCCGCCTCGAGCCGGCGAAGACATGGGGCCGCTGGCCGACCCAGGCCAGGCCGGCCCGGGCCGCCGCCGCCGTTGCCGCCGACAGGACGAGGCCGCCGACCGAGATCCGCCCCGCCTCGGCCGGCGCCAGGCCGGCGATGAGCGAGAGCACGGTCGACTTGCCGGCACCAGACGGGCCGAGCAGGGCGACCCGCTCGCCCGGGCGAACCGTGAGGTCGAAGCCGTCCAGCACCGGCTCCGCGGCACCCTGGTGGGTGAAGCGCAGGCCGCGCAGCTCGACCCCGAGCGCGCCCGTCGCGTGACGGGCGGGCACGGAGTCGAGAGCACCGGGCAGCACCATGCCGGGGGCGCCGAGGCGGGCCAGGGCGTCGAGCCCCGCCGCCCCCGCCGCGCGGTCATGCCAGACCGCGGAGAGATCGCGCAGCGGCTCGAAGAAGGCGGGCGCCAGCAGCAGGATGAACAGGGCCTGGCCGAGATCGAGCCGGCCACCCCAGGCGCCGAAGCCGATCTGGCCGAGCAGGTGGAAACCGATATAGACCGCCACCATGGCGACCCCGAGCATCGAGAAGAGTTCGAGCACGGCGGAGGACAGGAAGGCGATGCGCAAGACCTGCATGGTGCGGCGGCAGAGGTCGAGCGCCTGGACCTGCAAACGGCGCGCCGTCGTCTCGACCGCACCGAGCCCGCGGAGCGTAGGCAGGCCGCGCAGGCGGTCGAGCAGGAAGGCGTTCATACCGCCGAGTTCGACCATTTGGGCCTCGCTCGCCGCCTGGGCACGCCAGCCGACCAGGGCCATGAAGACCGGGATCAGCGGCGCCGCGACCAGCAGGATCAGGGCGGCGGCCCAGGACAGCGGCAGGACGACGGCGAGAATCGCCAGCGGCACCGCGACGACGCGGAGCTGCACCGGCCGGAAGCGGGCCAGGAAGGGCACCAAAGCCTCGGCCTGTTCGGCCAGCACGCTGGCGGCGAGGCCGGCCGGGTGGCGCCCAGGATCGAGCGGCGAACCGGTGGCGAGCATGGTGCTGGCCCGGGCTCGGGCGGCGCCGACCGCGGCCCGCGCATGACGGAAGGAGAGCCGCGTCCCGGCGGCATCGAGCAAGACCCGCCCAATACCCAGCAAGGCGACGGCGAGGGCCGGAAAGGTGACCGCGGAAAGGCCGGCGCCATCGGCCAGGCGCCGCACCGCAAGGGCGAGCAGTGCGGCGATCGGCAGCCAGGCCAGGGCGGCGAGCAGCGAAAGAACGGCACCGGATTCGACCCGGCCGCCAGCGGCGACGCCTGCGGCCTCGCCACCATCGGCAGCGGATTCTTCCGCCTTGTCGGATCGCGGATCCATTCTGGATGCCATCCCACCGTTCCTAATTTCAATAACTCTTAATATCATGATCGGCACCGACGATCCACGCGGCAAGGCTGTTTACCCGACTGCGACAACATGGATCAGATGCCGGACCCCTGCCCGGCGTTGTAACGCGAAAGATGGCAGCGGGGCGCGAGTGGCCCCGGAAAGCAAGTCAGTGTCAGCGCGAGTGCGCGGCCTGACGTTCCGTCAGAGGACGACGGGCGGACCCCGCGGCTGGACGCTGACGACATGACGAAGAACCGGCGCAGTGAGGGGCTGCCGATGCCAATCCGTCGTGCCATGCCGTTCCGGTGCGGCCAGCGCGGCGGGCGCAGTCCCGAGGAACTGCCCCGCCATGGCGGTGGTGATGCACACCTGGCATCGATGTTTCGATGCCGGTGGCGACTTGCGGTCGAGCGGTGCCGTGTAACCGTCGCCGCAAAGTTCGGCCAATTCCGCCTTGAGCGCCGCGAGCGAATCGATGCGGACAGGCGTCATCGGAGAGAGGGGGGCCAGACTGCCGATCAGCAGGGCGAAGACGGCGAGGAGCGCCTGCACTTGGCGCCTCCACCTGTCTCGAATGTCGCCGACTGCCGCCACGGTACACTTCCCTAAGGCCCAGACGGGGGAGGAACGCCCTCGACCCGACGGTGGGATCATGCTCGCGCCATCCGGGAGGGGCCTTGATATGGCTCAACGGCATCACATATTTCAATTTATGAATACATATATTATATATTGAACAAACCGTCGGAAGCCATGCGAGGCCCGGAATCATGACCCAGTTTCTCCTGCCCGCCCTGGGCGGAGCTTTTCTCGCCCTGTCGGCCATCCTGCTGATGGCGTCGCTCGGCCGGATCGCCGGCATCAGCGGCATCGTCGGCGGCCTGTTGCCGCCGAAGCCGGCCGCGGGCGACGAGGCCACTTGGCGCTATGCCTTCATCGTGGGCCTGCTGCTCGGGCCTGTGGTGCTGCAGCTCGTGACTGGCGCAAGTGGCATCGGCGCCCCGGCGGCGAGCCTGCCCGCCATGCTTGCCTCCGGCCTGCTGGTCGGCATCGGCACCGCGCTCGGTTCCGGCTGCACCTCGGGCCATGGCATCTGTGGCCTGCCGCGCCTGTCGGTCCGCTCCTTCGTCGCGGTCGGCACCTTCATGGCGACCGGCGCCGCCACCGTCTTCGTCACCCACCATCTCCTGTGATCCGCACCATGGCCCGCATTCTCGCAGCCCTCGCCGCCGGCCTCCTGTTCGGCCTCGGCCTCGCCCTCGGCGGCATGACCGATCCTGCCGTCGTGCTCGGCTTCCTCGACATCGCCGGGACCTGGAATCCCTCGCTCGCCTTCGTCATGGGCGCCGGCGTGGTGATCACCTTCTTCGGCTACCGCCTGACCATCGCGCGGGGCAGGCCCCTGCTCGCCCCCAATTTCCAGCTCCCGACCCGGAAGGACATCGATCCCGCCCTGGTGGGCGGTGCCGCGATCTTCGGCGTGGGCTGGGGCCTGGCCGGCTATTGCCCGGGCGCCGCCATTTCCTCGGCCGTGTCGGGCAGCCTCGACGTCTTGGCCCTGCTCGCCGCCATGCTAGCCGGCATGGCGATCGTACGCTTCGCCCGGCGTTGAGCCATGGACGCAGCGGTTCTCGAAACGCTGCGCTGGGCCGCCCTGGCATCGGGCGCCCTGCTCACCGTCCTGTTCGAGATCCGCCAGCGCCACCGCCTGACCGCGCGCCTGCGCCACATCACCATGCGGGAACGCTGGCTCGCGGCAATCACCGCCCGCCCGGGCCAGGAGATCGTCGCCGTGCAGACGATCCGCAATTCCCTGATGGCGGCGACCATCGTCGCCTCGACCACGGTGATCGCCCTGATGGGCACGATCAGCCTGATCGGCCCGGTCGCCTTCCGCATCGCCCTGCATGTGCCGGGCAGCGGGGCCGAAGAGGCGGTGCATCCGATCCGCCTGACCATCGGCGCCCTGCTGGTGGTCGTGCTGTTCGCCGCCTTCCTGTTCGCCACCCAGTCGTCGCGCTTCTACAACCACCTGTCCTATCTGGTCGGCTTCGGCCCGGCGGCGACGGACGACGACCGGGCGACGGCGCGGCGTTACGTCGCCCTGGCCGGGCATTACTACAGCGACAGCCTGCGCACGCTGATCCACCTGGCACCGCTGATCGCGGCCCTGCTGGAACCCCTGGCCGCCCTGCCCGGCGCCTTCGCCGTGATGGCGGTGCTGACCTGGTTCGACCAGCGCTCGCCCGGGACCGAGGCCGCCTGATCAGCTCATCTGATCAACTCAGCGCCGTCGCCACCACCCTGGCATAGGCCGGGCGTTCCTTCAGCAGGGCATACCAACGCGCCAGATGCGGCGTCGCCGGGCGCTCGATCGGCAGGTTGAACCAGCCGTGGATCAGGACGCCGAGCGGAATATCGCCGATGCCGAGTCCGTCGCCCGAGAGATAGGGCCATTCGGCCAGCGCCGCCTCGGGAATCGCCAGCAGGCGGCCGGCGGCGGCGACGGCAGCCTCGATCGCCGCCCTGTCGCGCTGTTCCGGCGGGGTCCGCACCAGGCCGCGGAAAATCGGGGTGAAGACCGGGACAAATGCGGTGCTGGACCAGTCCATCCAGCGGTCGGCATGGCCGCGGTGGCGCGGGTCCTCGAGCCACAGCAGGTCGCGGCCATAGGTGGCGGCCAGATAGCGCACGATCGCATTCGATTCCCACAGCACGAAGCCGCCGTCCTCGATCGTCGGCACCAGGCCGGTCGGGTTCAGGCGGCGGTATTCCGCCGTGTCGACCACGCCGAAGGCCCCGCCCGCCTCGCGCCGGTCATAGGCGAGATCCAGCTCCTCGGCGCACCAGAGGACTTTCTTCACATTGGACGAATTGGCCCGTCCCCAGATCGTCAGCATGGCACCTCCTGCGCGGTTTCACGCAGTGACGGCCATCGGCTTCCCCGCGTCAAGCGTAGTGGGATCGAGCGCCGCCATCGCCTCGGCCTGGCTGAGGAAGACCCGGCCGGAGAGGTGACGCAGGAAATCGCTCCGTTTCAGGCGGTCCATCACCGGTCCCTTCACCTCGGAGAGATGGAAGGTGACGCCGGCATCGCGCAGGCGGGCGTCGATCGCCTCCAGGCTTTCGAGCGCGCTGGCGTCGATCAGGTTGACGGCCGAACATTGCAGCACGACATGGGCGACCTTGGGCCGGCTGGTCACCAGGTCGTAGATCCGGTCTTCCAGATAGCGGGCATTGGCGAAATAGAGGCTCTCGTCGACGCGGACGGTCAGCACCGTCTCGCTGGTGATCACCCGGTGACGCTCGACATTCCGGTAGTGCTCGGTCCCCGGCACGCGGCCGACGATCGCCATATGGGGCCGGCTGGTCCGATAGAGGAAGAGCAGGATCGAGAGCGCCGCGCCAGCCGTGATGCCGGCCTCGACCCCTTCAAACAGGACGGTGACGATGGTCACCACCATGGCCGCGAAATCGGCCTTGGAATAAGTGAAGGCCCGCTTCAACGCGGCGATGTCGATCAGCGGGATGACGGCCAGAATGATGATCGCGGCCAGTACGGCCTGGGGCAGTTTCTCGAACAGCGAGGTCAGCCACAACATGGCGACGATGATGCCGCCCGCGGTCATCACGCCGGCGAATTGCGTCTCCGCCCCGGCTTCGTGATTGACCACCGAACGGGTGAGCCCGCCGGTCACCGGATAGCCGCCGGTCAGGCCGGCCGCCAAGTTGGAAACGCCGAGCGCCACCAGTTCGGCATCGGCATCGATGCGGTCGCGCCGCCGGGCGCCCAGCGTATGGGCGATCGAAACCGATTCGACGAAACCGACCAGGGCGATCAAGAGCGACGGCACCAGCAAGCGGAACCAGAGCGCCGGGTCGAGCACCGGCAGGGTCAAGGGCGGCAGGCCCTGCGGGATCGCCCCCACCACCTTGACCCCCGCCTGGTCGAGCGACAGGCCAGCGACCACCAGGGTCGAGACCGCGACAGCGATCACCGGCCCGGTCTTGGCCAGAATGTCGGCGACACGGGGCGACAGGCCGAGCCGGCGCAGCACGAATTTCAACCGCCGCCGCGCCCAATAGAGGAAGCCGAGTGCCGCGAGGCCGACCACCACCGTGATCCAATTGGTGCCGCCGACGGTCGCCGCCAGCCCCTCGATCAGCGAGGGCAGCGTGTCGCCCGCCGACTTGACGCCCAGGATATGCTTGATCTGGCTGGTCGCGATCAGCACGCCCGAGGCGGTGAGGAAGCCGGAGATCACCGAATGGCTGATGAAATTGGCCAGGAAGCCGAGCCGTAGCAGCCCCATGGCGAGCAGGATCAGGCCCGATTCGAGCGCCAGCACCAGGGCCGCCGCCAGATAGTCGGCAGTGCCGCCGGCCGCAACCGGCCCAATCGCCGATGCGGTCATCAGCGAGATCACCGCGACCGGCCCGACCGCCATGGTCCGGCTGGTGCCGAAGACGGCATAGGCGATCAGCGGCAGGATCGACGCATAGAGGCCGATATAGGGCGGCAGCCCGGCCAGCAGGGCGTAGGCCAGGCTTTGCGGCACCAGCATGATGGTCACGACGACGGCGGCCACGGCATCGGCCGCGAAATCGTCGCGGCGATAATGGGC
The DNA here is from genome assembly GCA_041915065.1 of Zavarzinia sp. GTDB lineage: Bacteria > Pseudomonadota > Alphaproteobacteria > Zavarziniales > Zavarziniaceae > Zavarzinia. Next base: position 2,578 of record JAYSCC010000076.1, on the reverse strand, counting down.
GGCCCAGTCGAGACAGGGCAACAGGCGGCGCAACAGGGGCGGCATGGCGTCAGGCCGGGCGGCGGGCGCGGAAGCGGATCAGGGCCCCCTGGCCGCGGTGGCCGACACCCTCGTCCAGCGCGACTTCGGGGGTCGACAGATGCTCGATCGCGAGGTCGGCGAAATCGGTCCGCAGTTCCTCTTCGCTATAGAGCCAGTCGGGATTGCGCGGCCCGCCGGAGGCGCGGCCGAATTGCTCGCGCCGGAACCCTTCGATGATCACCATGCCGCGGGGTGCCAGGGTCTCGACGATCTGGCGATGCAGGGGACGGCGGAGCGGTGCCGGCAGATGGCCGTAAACCTGCACCACCGCGTCGAAGGCCGCCGCGGGCGGCGACCACAGGCCGAGATCCTGCTGGCGCACCGTGACCGGCAGGCGCAGCGCCGCCGCCCGGGCCTGGAGCTGGCGGCAGGCGACGCCCGAAAGATCGAGCGCCGTCACCTCGAAACCGCGCGCGGCCAGCGCCAGGGCGTTCCGCCCCTGCCCTTCGGCCAGACAGAGCAGGCGGGCGCCGGGGGCCAGCGCCAAGCTGCAATCGAGCACGAAGGCGGAAGGGGCCAGGCCATAGAGCGCCTCGTCGCCCGAGAAACGGGCGTCCCAATCGGGCGGCGCCGGCAGCGTCACCGGCTTCATCCCCGGCGGGCCGCCCCGAGCATGGGGCGAAGGCCGGAAAGATCGCAGCCGCCGGCCTTGGCGGTTGCCACAATATCGTCTGCCGACATCTGCCCTGCCTGGGCGAGCGCCCAGAGCGAGGCCGAACGATTGCCCGAGCGGCAGAAGGCCAGCACCGGGCCCGGCAATTCGGCCAGGGCTTCGGCGAATTGGGCGACCACGGCGGGCGAGGCCGCCATGGGCGAGGCGATCGGCAGGTGGCGATAAGCCATGCCCTGGGCTTCGGCGGCGGCGGCGATGGCGGCCGACTTGGCCTGGCCCCATTCCTCGCCGTCGGGACGGTTGTTGATCACGGTCTTGAAGCCCATGGCCGCCAGCTTGGCGACATCGGCGACCGAGACCCCGCCGGTCACGGTGAGGCCCGGGGTGATCTGCTTCAACGCTTCCATGATCGCCTCAGTGCTTGGCCGTCGGGCAGGTCTTGATGCCGAGCACGGTATAGAGCGGGCACCAGCCCATGGCGGCGGTGGCCAGCGGCACGATGCCGATCAGGCCGAACCAGCGGGCCGAGCCATCCAGCACGAAGAGAAGGGAGAGCAGGACGAGACCGGCGACGATGCGGAAGATGCGATCGGCCGAGCCGACATTCTGGGTCATGACGAAACTCCTCAGAGGGCGTTCAGGGGAATCTTCAGGTAACGGGTGCCGTTGCTCTCGGGCGGGGGCAGTTCGCCCGCGCGCATGTTGACCTGGACCGAGGGCAGGATCAGGCGCGGCATGTCCAGCGTGGCATCACGCGTGGTGCGCATCTTCACGAAATCGGCTTCGGCGATACCGTCGTGGACATGGACGTTGCGCGCCTTCTCGTCCCCGACCGTGGTCTCCCAGGCGTAGGTGTCGCGCCCCGGGGCCTTGTAATCGTGGCACATGAACAGGCGGGTTTCCGGCGGCAGGGCGAAGATCCGCCGGATCGAATGATAGAGCGTGGCGGCGTCGCCACCCGGGAAGTCGCAGCGCGCGGTGCCATAGTCTGGCATGAACAGCGTATCGCCGACGAAACCGGCATCGCCGATCACATAGGTCATGCAGGCCGGCGTGTGACCCGGCGTGTGCAGCGCCCGCGCCTCGATCGAGCCGACCTTGAAGACCTCGCCGTCCGTGAACAGATGGTCGAACTGGCGGCCGTCGGTGGCGAAGCCCGCTTCGGCGTTGAAGACCTTGGCGAAGATCCCCTGCACCACTTTGATGTTGGCGCCGATGGCGAGCTTACCGCCCAGGGCCGCCTTCAGATAGGGCGCGGCCGACAGATGGTCGGCATGGACATGGGTCTCCAGCAGCCATTCGACGGTGAGGCCGCGGGCCTTCACGAAGGCGATGATCTCATCGGCGGAGGCATGGGAGGTGCGGCCGGATGCCGGATCGTAATCCAGCACGGAATCAACGATCGCGGCCGCCTTGGTCGCCGGATCTTCGACGACATAGCTGACCGTATAGGTGGCCGGATCGAAGAAAGCTTGGACGACGGGTTTCATGGACGGAGCTCCTGGGCTGGCCGCACTCTTTATGTTTATAGAATTTATGTTTTTATATAATGAATTTCAACCCCTATCTCACAGGCCTGCGCCGGAAATTACGACACAGTCCGCACCAACACACTGATTGAAGAACAACCACTATCGTCATGGCCGTGCTTGACACGGCCATCTACGAGAACACCGAGCCGGGCGGAGAGGCGTGGACGCCGGGTCGAGCCCGGCGATGACGATCATGAGTGGTGCCGGGGCGCCTCGGAACCGCCCGATTTCCTCAACCGGACAGCCGTCAACCGGACGGTATGGCACAGCACCGCCCGCGCGAGCGGACGCGATCGATCGAACGCGTCGTACCGGGACTCAGGCGCCGCGCCGCGGCCGGCGCCGGCTGGTC
>JAYSCC010000075.1:0-9459 GCA_041915065.1 Zavarzinia sp. | reverse complement strand
GCGGCTGCGGCGTCTGCAAGATCGAAGTCCTGCGCGGCGCCTTCGAGGCCGAGGTGATGAGCCGCCAGCATGTGAGCGAGGCGGACCGCGAGGCCAACCGCGTGCTCGCCTGCCGCATCCGCCCCCAGGCCGACCTCGAAGTCAGGGTCATCGGCAAGATGACCAAGGCCTGGTACAGCACCTAGATTTCGCTCGACGGGACAGGGAATGGCCCGCCCCGCTGTCACCGCCCGTCCACCCTTCCCCGTTCGGCTAGAAAGTCGAGCAGGACGCGCACCCGGGACGGCAGAGGACCGCCCTGACCGATATGGATGGCATGGAAGACTTCCCGGTCGCCGGGGTTCAGGTGTTCCAGCACCGGAACCAGGCGGCCGGCGCCGATATCGGCGCGCACTGTGAAGGCGGCCAGGCGAGCGAGCCCGCTGCCGCCGAGCGCGAGCTGACGCAGGGCTTCCCCGTCGCTCGCCTGCACCCGCCCGACCGGCGGGACGATGACGGTCTCGCCCCCCGGCCCGAGAGGCCAGCCCTCGACACTGCGGACACAGCCGAAGCCCAGGCAATCGTGCCGGGCGAGATCGGCCGCCGCCACGGGCACGCCGGCCCGTGCGAGATAGGCCGGGGCGGCCACGATCACCATGGCGCTGTCGCCGAGCGTCCGCGCGATCAGGCTGGAACTCTTGAGAGGGCCGGCGCGCACCGCCACGTCGGTCCGTTCGGCCAGGAGGTCGACCACCGCATCCGTCTGCACGAGATCGATCGTGATGCCCGGATAGCGGGCCAGGAATTCCGTCAGGATCGGTGCCAGCACATGGGTGACGTAGGAGGCACTGGTGTTGAGCCTGACCCGGCCGACCGGCCGTTCGCCGGCCCCGGCGCTCCGCTCCGCATCCTCGATGTCGGCCAGGATGCGAATCGCCCGCTCGTAGAAGGCAATGCCTTCGGCGGTCAGCCGGAATGCCCGGGTCGAGCGATTGACCAGGCGCACGCCGAGGCGGGCCTCCAACCGCGCCACCAGCTTGCTCACCGCCGACGGCGTCATGTGAGAGACACGGGCCGCGGCCGAAAAGCCGCCTTGCTCGACGACGCGGACGAAGACTTCCATCTCGCCCGATCGATTGATCTCCGCCCGCGCCATTTGATCCTTCAATTCACAGATGATGTTCCGATAAGCATTCTATCTCACAGATGAAGCAAGACCTATCTCTGTCCCGAACGACAACTTTCGAGACGGATCATGCCGCCTGCCCTCTATGCCCTGACCGCCGGTGCCTTCGGCATCGGGGTCACCGAATTCGTCATCATGGGACTGCTGCTCGAGGTCAGCGCTGATTTCGGCGTGTCGATCGCCTCGGCGGGCCTGCTCATTTCGGGCTATGCCCTCGGCGTCGTGGTCGGTGCGCCGGTGTTGACCGTGCTGACCGCCCGCTGGCCGCACAAAACCGTGCTGCTCGCCCTAATGGCGATCTTCGTTGCCGGCAATGCCGCCTGCGCCCTGGCGCCGAGCTATGGCGTGCTCATGGCGGCGCGGCTCCTGACCGCCCTCGCGCATGGCACGTTCTTCGGTGTCGGCTCGGTCGTGGCGACCGGCCTGGTTCCGGCCGATCGCAAGGCGTCGGCGATCGCCGTCATGTTCACCGGCCTGACCGTCGCCAACATCCTGGGGGTGCCCCTGGGGACCTGGATCGGTCAGTCGTTCGGCTGGCGTGCGACCTTCTGGGCGGTCACCCTCGAAGGTCTCGCTGCCTTCGCCATCATCGCCCTCCCGGTGCCCAAGGACGACCGCGCTGCGGCGGCGGCGGCCGGCGGCTGGCGTGCCGATCTCGCCCTGGTGCTGCGCCCGCCCGTGCTGCTCCGGCTGCTGACCACGGTGCTCGGCTATGCCGGCGTCTTCGCCGTCTTCACCTATATCGCCCCCATGCTGACCCGCATCAGCGGCTTCGGGCCGGCGGCGGTCTCACCTATCCTGCTGGTCTTCGGCGGCGGGCTTGTGGCCGGCAACCTGCTGGGCGGCAGGCTGGCGGACCGGAGCCTGGTCGCCACGATCTTCGGCACGCTCGCCGCCCTTGCCGTGGTGCTCGCCCTGATGATGCCGGGCCTGGGCCTGCCGGCTGCCGCCGTCGTCCTGACCGGGCTGCTCGGCGCTGCCGGTTTCGCCACCGTGGCACCTCTACAGATCTGGGTCCTGTCGAAGGCGGAAGGAGCCGGGCAGAGCCTCGCCTCCTCCTTCAACATCGCCGCCTTCAACCTCGGCAATGCGATCGGCGCCTGGGCCGGCGGGTTGGTGATCGATCACGGCCCCGGCCTCGGTTTCGTACCACTGGCCGCGGCCGCCTTTCCGCTCGCCGCCATGGCGGTGGCCCTGGTGGCGACCCGGGCGGAACGGGCGCCTAGGCCGGCCCCTGCGCCCGTCGGACCGAACTGAACCAGCCGCTCCAGGAGATCTCGGCGATTACAGGCCGGACAGGGCTTCGTCGTCGCCGAACTTCTTCATGCGGTAGGCGAGTTGGGCCCTGGACAGGCCGAGCGAACGCGCCGCCTCGGCCAGATTGCCGCCGGCGCGTTCCACGGCGGCGCGCAGCAGGCGTTCCTCCAATTCTTCGAGCGGTGTCCGGGAATCCAGGACCCGGCCGATGACATCGCCGACGGCGCCCTCCCGCCCATCGGGCGACATGTCGTTCAGGCGGCCGTCGGCGCCCATTTCCATGACATAGGGATCGACCCGCTCGCCCGACGTGAACAAATGGCAGAGGTCGATCAGCCCGTCCGCCGGGGCCAGGATGACACCGCGCTCGACCATGTTTTCGAGTTCACGCACATTGCCCGGCCAGTTATAGGCATAGAGACCTGTAATGGCCCGCTGCGTGAAGCCGGCCACCGGTTTGCCGTGCCGGCCCGCGAAGATGTGCAGGAAGTGATTGAGCAGCACCGGGATGTCGGCCCGGCGGTCGCGCAATGGCGGGATCTGAATGGGAAAGACGTTCAGGCGATAGAACAGGTCTTCCCGGAAGCGGCCCTTCGCCACCTCGTCGCGCAGGTTCACATTGGTGGCGGCGACCAGGCGCACGTCGACCGCTCGGCTCCTGGTGTCGCCCACCCGTTCGATCTCGCCTTCCTGCAAGGCGCGCAGCAGCTTGCCCTGGGCGGAGAGGCTCAAGGTGCCGATCTCGTCGAGGAAGAGGGTGCCGCCGTCTGCCCGCTCGAAACGCCCAGGGCGGGAGGTGACGGCACCGGTGAAGGCGCCCTTCTCGACACCGAAGAGTTCGGATTCGATCAGACTCTCCGGGATCGCCGCGCAATTGACCGCGACGAAGGGGCGTGCGGCACGCGGGCTGATCCGGTGCAAGGTCTGGGCGAACATTTCCTTGCCCACGCCGGATTCGCCCAGCAGCAGGGCGGTCGCGCTGGTCCCCGCCACTTTCTCGATCATGTGGCAGACGACATTGAAGCCGGCGGAGGCGCCGACCAGTTGCTTCGCCGTCGACGAGGGCGGCGCCCCGGGCATCTCGCTACTCGCCACCCGATCCGGCGTCAGGCCGACAACGATCCGGCGCTGATCCGCCTTGTTGGCGAAGGCATGGGGTTGCAGGTAGCGAATGTCGTCGTCGGCATCGGTCCAGTCGGCCACCGGCTTGCCGACGATGCGGCAGGCGGCATGCCCGGTCGCCCGGCATTCCACCTCGCGATACAGGATCGGCCGCCCCATGATGACGCTCGTGTAACCGGAGGCATAGCCGATCTGCATCCAGCAGGCCGGTTCGGTGCCGATGCCGTGGGAGGCGATGTGAACCTCGTCCTCGCAGGAGTCGTGCCACAGCAGCTCGCCATAGAAGCGGCCGTTCTTGGTGTCGCGCTCGATCCTTACGGGTTCGACGGTGACAATGCCTTCGATCATGTGGAGCTGCGGCCCCACGGTGAAAAAATCGAAGAAGTCGCAGGCGCCGTTGCCCCTGACCTTGATCGCCAGTTCCGCATCCTGGGCGCCCGAGGCATAACCCATGCGGGTGAGCAGGGCACGCGCGCCCCGCATGCCGACGGTCTCGATCAGCTCGTTGCGGAGGGCCCCCAGCGAATGGGCATGGAGCAGGATCATGCGGCTGTCGTCCAGCCAGATCCGCCCGGCCTTCGGACAGAAGCGGATACGGGCCGCCAGGTCGTCGATGCTCGGCAAGGCGCCCGGTCCGTCACCGCCCGGCCGGCGCCCGATCCGGCTGATCACCGGATCGGACGTCCCGCGTTCCTGTTGAACCGCCATGTCGCTCCCCCTTCGATCGTCTTTCTTCTGTTCGGAAAGCTGTTACGCGACATCGCGAAGACACGGCCGGCCGCCGTCACGCCGCCCTTTCGTCGAAGGCCAGGATCTGCACGCCGCCATCGGCGAAATTGGCGAGATCGCCCGCCGCGGCCTGGCCCTCTGCCGACTCGAGCGCCGCCTTCACGGCCCCCGTGTCGGCGAATTCGAGGCGCACGACCTTGTAGAGATCGCTGCCCGAGAGGACTTCCAGCCCCTCGCTGAAGCCGACCGCCCGAAGCCCGGGAAGCCGCCGCACGAGGGCCAGGTGATGTTCCGCATAGTGGCGTTCAAACGCCGCCGGATCGGCCGGCCGGCCGTAGAGGACGAGCAGGATCGCCATGGCCCTCTCCCCTTCAGAGGCCGAGGGTGGCGCGGAAATCGCGCACTGCCTGGCGGGCCGCCGCAGCCGCCCGGTCACCGTCCGGCAGGCCCGCACAGAAGGCGTCGATCGCCTTGTCACCCAGCGGTTCCCATTTGGCGATCCAGCCCCGCAGATGGCCGAGGTTCGCCTCCTCCTGGCCGAGGAATTTGACCAGGGCCGTGGTCCAGCTCCGCGAACGGGCACTGTCCTTCAGGATCGCATCGGCCAGCAAGTCGAGCACGGAATCGTCGAAGCGCCGCGCCGCCCGGCCGAGCTGACGGACGCAGGCTTCGTCGATCGCCGGCTTGGCCACCAGGTTCAGGACGGCAAAGGTCTCGCCGAATTCATAGACCACCAGGAGCTTTTCCATCAGCTCGCGGAAGCCCTGCCATTCGGGCGATTTCTCCCAATGCCGGCGTTCGTCCTCGTTGAAGCCGAAGCCGCCGTGGCTGCGCGCCAGTTCGACCGTGCGATAGGAGACATGGGAGACCGCACGCAGTGCATCGGCCGACTGGAAGGCATAGCAATGCGAGATGGTCGAGGCCGGCGTCGTGGTCGCGGCGTAGGCCGAGGCCATCTGCACCGTGTGGTGCAGGAAGCGGCTCGGCGTATAGAGGCGCGACAGGACGGTGAGCCATTCCGCGTCGAGGCCGGTGTCATGGGCTTCGTTGCTGAAACGATCCAGCACTTCGGCGACGTAATTCTCCTGGCCTTCCTGGACGATGTTATAGCGCCGGTACGTCACTTCCTCGGGATCGCGGAAGGCGAGCCAGTCGCCGTGGCGGAGCACGGAACCGATCAGGTTCTTCTGGTACCAGCGGTTGATATAGGTGTCGGGGCCGAGCGACGGCAGTGCCGGGCCGGGCTTGCCGGGCTGGGCATAGTCGTTCAGGAAATGGGTGTCGAACGCGACCGCTTCATATTCGCTGGGCTTGCGACGCTGGGCGGACAAGGCGCTCCAGGTCTTCAGCTTGGCCTGGGCGACGGGGCCTTCCTTCATGGTTTCACTCCCTGGAATTCGGTGGTTGGCCGCTCAGCGGCGATTGTCGAGGAAGAAGCGGACATAGCGCTCGGTCGCTTCGATCTGGCCGGCGAAGGAGGCCAGGATCGGCTCGATCTCCTGCATGAGGAAAGGCCGGCGCAGCACCTCCTCGACCGTAGAACGGCGCACGATGCATTCGCCGTAAACCTGGACGCGCAGATAGGCGCGCTTGTCGATCACGGTGACGTCGCTGTCCGGGTTGTCGCGGTGGATCGCCTCGACGATCACATCGGCCAATTCGCCGGCCCTGAGCACCGGACCGACCATGTTGCTATTCAGGCTCTCGTTCGCCGCATTCGCCAGGCTCATCGAAAATCTCCCCCTGTATTCAGGCGCCGACGCGAAAGGGCGTGACGCCGTCGACGCTGACCATGACCTTGCCGTCCTCGACCCGGACCGGGTAACGCGCCAGATGGCAGTCGGTCGGATTGAGCCCGGCCCCCGTCTCGCTGTCGAACTGCCAGAGATGGGCGCGGCAGGTGATCACTCCATTCTCGAAGCCGCCTTCGGCGAGCGAGATGTCCTGATGCGGGCAGAGCGCCTGCAAGGCCACCACCTCGCCGCCGACCCGGTGCACGACCAGGACGTCGTGGCCGGCCACCTCGTATTCCGCGACCTCGCCTTCCCAGATCTCGTCGAGTTCGCAAACGGCGTGGAAGGTCGCGACGGTGTCGACGCTCATTGCAGCGGCGTCCCGTCGTGGGCCGGCTCGAAGAACAGATGCACCCAGTCCATCGCCTCGATGCCGGCCTCGGTCACCTTGGCGTCGCCCGGCAGGGCGTCGGCCGCATCGATTTTGCGCAGGCGGATCTGCGACAGCGGCCGCTCCGGCACATGGACACCGACCACCAGCGAGGCGGCCGCCTCGATCAAGTCGGAAACCCGGGCTTCGGCGGGAATCGCCACCAAGTGGACCAGGAAATCACGCTCGCAGGAGACGAGCAGGGGCACATCGGACATCGTCGATCTCCAATCGGAAGGAAGGGTGGCCCCGGCGGCGCGGCACCGGGGCCGGCACGCGCAATTACTCCGCGGCCATCTTGCTGGGTGTCCGCCCGGCGAAGGCCCAGGCGTAATTCTCGGCGTCCTTGCCGCGTTCGGTGGGCGACAGGCCCATGTAATTCAAGGCGCCCTCGTAATTGGGCGGCAGGATCTTGCCGGCCAGGAACTGGTCGATCAGGGTTTGATGCGCCGCGTAACGTTCCGGGTCCTGCTCGAACACCCATTTCTCGACATGGGATTGGAAGTAGTACTTCTTGCCCTGATAGGTCAGCATCTGGCCCTGCGGGTCCCAGGCCTTGTTCGGCGGAGTGACCAGGGGCAGATTGTTGAAGGAACAGACCACGGGCAGGGTCTTCGGGATGGTGAGATCGGTCCTGCCGGCGCGGATGTTGGCGCCGATCTGGTCCCACAGCCGGCCCCAGCTATCGTTCCAGCCCGGGTATTTCGCTTCGAGCCAGTCGCGCTCGGTGGGCGAGACGCCGGCCGGCACGTCGAACCACACGGTGTCGCGATAGAGCCACCAGCCGATATGCATGCCGTGGTGGAAGCTGTTGATATCCTCGAGGAAGAAATCCCAATACCACGGCAGGTCGAGGCCCATGTCGAGCAGGGTGCGCTCGAACTGGCCGACGATCCATTCGTCCATGAATTCCTTGAAGGAGGACGAGCGCTTCTCCAGCGGCATGAAATAGTCGATCACCGTGCCGGTGAGCAGCGAGAAGAAGCGATAGGTGCGCCAGAAGCCGATATCGACCGCCTTCTGCGCCTCCGCCTTGTAACCGTTCTTGACCATCAGCTTCAGCAACGGCGCGCCGATCTGGGCGTGGCGAGATTCGTCGGTCTGGATCGATGAGATCAGGTTGGAGAAGCTGGTGTCGCCCGCCTCGGCCGCGTCGCCGGCGAGGCCGATGAACTGCATGTTGGTGAAGCCGGTCTCGAAGGCGAAGGTCAGCATGATCGCCGTCGTAACCGCATCGCGGCCGAGGAAGACGTCGTCCAGCGTCGCCCTGGTCATGATGGCGCCCCATTCCTGGGTACCGAGCAGCTTGTGGGCGAAGTTGAACTGCGGGCTGTGGCGCAGGCTCTCATGGGCGAAATAGAGCTGGGACTGGCCGTGGCGGATCTCGTCGAGGAGGCCGAAGCTCGCCATGTTGCGCATGCCGGGCGCCCGGCCGAAGCGGGCCATCCGCCCTTCCGAAATCTGCGAGCTGGATTCGGCCAGCGACACGGCGCCGAAATGCAGCTTCAGGATCGAATGCCAGCGAGCCCCCGCCTCTTCCATGAAGCGGGTGCGGGCGGCGGCCGTGTTCACAGCATAGACGCCGGCATCCTTCTCGCGCTGGACCTTCACATATTCGGCGTAGGAGACCTTATAGGGCTCGTCATATTCGGCCCAGGCCGCCTTCGGCATCGCGAAGGGATCGCTGATCTCGGGCGGGAACAGGTCGGCTTCCGCGACGAAAGACGGCGTCCAATTGGTATCCCGGGCGACATCGTACCAGTCGCTTCGCTGCAATAGGGTCATCTCTGGCTTCCTCCCGTGCCTGTCTCGGCCGGTTGCCCCGGTCGGCGCATCCGGCCTTTCCTCTGCTGCCGTTATGCGCGGGGTGGACAATCCCTTCACCCGTCGAAAGGGATGGACGGCCGGATAATCGCCACCCGTCCGCCCCCCACCCCACCAACCAAAAGGACGGACAGTTCTATTGCGGCGCAAAACGACGGGCGGTCACTTCACGGTGCCCGGACACGAATATTGCGACTGCAAAAGAATTACGGGCGATATGGGATCATTACGCCGAGATGAGACATGACACTTCGGGATCGCCGGTCTACCTTCGTCTCGGGAGGCAACAGGGCGCGGTGTTCACACCGCGCCCCGGCCAACGACAAGAACAGAATGTACAAAGAGACTGAGAAGATCAGATGCAATCTTCCCGTGTCTTGATCCGGAAGACGAAACTTCAACCCCCGCATAATGACGAGCGGACGATCAACCGCGCGCGCGTCACTGGTTACTTCGATCCGGGGGTGGAGACGCCGATCACCCTGATCACGGCACCGGCCGGTTCGGGCAAGACCACCGCCATGGTGCACGTCTTCCACCACTTGCGGCAGGGTGGGCAATTGGCCGGCTGGGCCAGCCTCGACTATGCCGACAACGACACCACCGGGTTGATCGCCCTCCTGGTCGCGGCGATGCGCAATGCTGCCCCCAATGCCTGCACCGCGACGGCCATCCTGCTCGAAACCGGCCTGATGCCGCCGGAAGCCGTGCTGCAGCGGACCCTGCTGAACGAGCTGGCCGACCTGCAGCAGGACATCGCCCTCTTCCTCGACGACTATCACTGCGTGACCGAGGCCCGCGCGGTCGAACTGATGAACCTCGTGTTCGAGGCCAACCGGCGGCGGCTCCGCTTCTTCGTCGCGACGCGCAACCAGCATAATATTTCGGTAGCGCGCCTGCGTATGCTCGGCCTCGTCCGCGAGCTGACCTTCCAGGACCTCCAGTTCGATCCGGACGAGACCCGCAGAGTCATGCACCTATGGGGTCACACGGACGTCACCGTGAACCAGAGCGACCAGCTTCGCCGCAAGACCGAAGGCTGGGTCGCCGGGCTCCAGCTTGCCTCGATCGCGCTCGCCAACGAGACGGACAAGGAAAACTTCATCAACGCCTTCTCGGGCACCAACAAGCGGATCGACGGCTTCATCTCGGACGAAGTGTTCCAGAAGCACCCGGAGCCGGTGCGGGATTTCCTGCTC
>JAYSCC010000074.1:0-9515 GCA_041915065.1 Zavarzinia sp. | reverse complement strand
AGGATGCGGGCGTTGGGCCGATGCGAGGGGATGGTCTCGCCGTAGATCCGCTTCGCTTCCTCGGCGTAATATTCGACATAGGAAGCGGCGTAATCGATCTCGCCCCGGGCCTCGGGCAGTGGCTTGCCCTGTTCGGCGGTCAGGATCTCGGCCAGGTCTTCCCGGTTCTCGATGATGAGCTGGAACCAGCGGCGCAGGATGGCGCTCCGCTCCTTGGCCAGTTTCGCGGCCCAGGGCTTGAAGGCCCGCGAGGCGGCCTCGACCGCGGCCGTCGCCTCGGCGGCGCCGAGGCGGGGCACGGTGCCGAGCAGGGCGCCGGTCGCCGGGTTGTGCACGGCGTCGACACCGTCACCCAGGAACTCGCCGTCGATCAGACAGCGGCTCTCGAGCAGGGTCGGGTCCCGGAGCGGCAGCAGAACCGGGGTCTTGAACGCGACAGTCATATCCTTAAGCCCCCTGATAGGCGGCGGCGAGGGCGGTCTCGAGCTTGTCGAGCCCCTCGTCCAGCACGGCGTCGGAAACGGTCAACGGCACGAGAATGCGGATCACATTGGCATAGACGCCGCAGGAGAGAAGGATGAGCCCCGCCTTCACCGCCTCGGCCGTGACCCGCTTGGTCGCTTCGGCGTCGGGCTCGTAGCTGCCCCGGTCCTTCACGATATCGAAGCCGATCATGGCGCCAGGGCCGCGGATCGCGGTCACCGGCACGGTGTCGTTCCGGGTGTTGATCTTGGCGACGCGGGCCTTGATCCGCTCGCCGATCGCATTGGCGCGGTCGAGCAGCTTCTCTTCGGCGATGATGTCGAGCACGGCGAGTGCCGCGGCGCAGGAAATCGGCGAGCCGGCATAGGTGCCGCCGATGCCGCCCGGATCGGCCGCATCCATGATCGGCGCCTTGCCGATCACGCCCGAGATCGGGAAGCCGCCGCCGAGCGACTTCGCCACCGTGACCAGGTCGGGCTCGACGCCGGAATGCTCGATACCGAAGATCTTGCCCGTGCGGGCGAAGCCGGTCTGCACCTCGTCGGCAACCAGGACGATACCGTGCTCGTCACAGATGGCGCGGAGTTTTTCCAGGAGTTCCTTGGGAGCCGGATAGAAGCCGCCCTCGCCCTGCACCGGCTCGATGATGATGCAGGCGACACGGCTCGGCTCGACATCGGCGCGGAACAGGAATTCGAGGGCACGCAGCGAATCCGCGACCGAGACGCCATGCAGCTCGTTCGGGAAGGGCACGTGGAAGACCTCGTTCGGCAGCGGGCCGAACTTCCGCTTGTAGGGCAGGGTCTTGCCGGTCATCGCCATGGTCATCATGGTGCGGCCGTGGAAGGCGCCGGTGAAGGCGATGACGGCGGAGCGGCCGGTATGGGCGCGCGAGATCTTCACCGCGTTCTCGGTCGCCTCGGCGCCGGTGGTGAAGAACACGGTCTTGGCCGGCCCCTTGAAGGGGGCGAGCGCGTTAAGCCGCTCGGCCAGGGCGACGTAACCCTCGTAGGGGGCGACCTGATAGGCGGTATGGGTGAAGTGGTCGAGCTGTTCCTTGACCGCGGCGATCACCTTCGGATGGCGGTGGCCGACGTTGAGCACGGCGATGCCACCGGCGAAATCGACGAAGCGATTGCCCTCGACATCCCAGAGTTCCGCATTCAGCGCCTTGTCGGCATAGACCGGATAGGCGACGGAAACGCCGCGCGGCGTGGCGGCTTCGCGGCGGGCGGACAATTCGGCATTGGTGGCCATGACGGCAATCCCTCGGGGCTGACGAAGGCCCGAATGGTGCGACCGATCGCCGCCGCCGACTATCAGGTTTTCTGCGTCGATTGGTGCTCCGAAGGCACCAATTCTTCGGTGCGTGCCTCGAAGAGGACGCCGGGCCGCGGATGGCCGCCACCCCGGCCCCGGCCCCGGTCGAGCGCGCGGATCAGACTGCGGCAGAATTGGGCGGGCGACACCGTCTGGCCCGGGGCGTGGCGGCGCAGAAGAATATGCCAGCGGCTCTCGGGCGTATCGGCAAAGATCAGGACCAGGGTGGCGTCGCCGCGGCGGCCCCGCCCCATGCCGACCGCCTTCACCTCGGACAGGGCGCGGCGGGTGCCCTGCACCTTGGCATCGGTGAAGACGCAGGCGACGAGCTGGTCGCCGCTGAGCGCCAGGGCCCAGATCGCGGTCGTCTTGCCCGGCCCGAGCGGGCGGTAGGCGAGGCAGGCGGCGCTCACCGCCTCGCCGTCCAGAAGGCCGTAGCGGCTGAGCACGCGAACCGCGGTCGGCTCGATTGTGGCGGCGGCCGGGGCCTGGAGGCGGCGCCAAGCCTCGACCGCCAGGACCAGGAAGCCGGCGGTCGGCAACGCCAGCACGGGCGGCCCCCGGTCGAGGGCGAGCCAAGCCAGCGCCGCCGCCCCCAGCAGGGCGAGGATGCCGGTGGCGCCCCAGAACCGGCGGCCGAGGGCCAACCGGAAGAGGACGAGACTCCGCCTCGGCCGATAGTAGGTGACGGCGGTCAGCAGGACCGCCATGTTCCGGCCGGCTTGACCGCCGGCCACGGCCCCGGCGCTGGATAGGCCGAGAGGCAAGCCCCAATGGCGCTCTCCCGCTAGCCAATGCAGCCCGGCCCCGATCAGCAGGCAGAGGGTGAAACCGGCGATTCCACCGAGCGGCGCCAGGACGACGGTCAGCCACAGCCGGCGCTTCCGGCTCAGGGCCGGGACGACAAGGAGGCGCTCGCCCGCGGCCGGCGTCATCGGCCCGAAACCGTATCGGCCAGGGCACTGCCCAGCCAGTTGCGCAGGCGCACCATCGAGCGCCCGTCCCAGCCCGCCGCCGGACCGCGCAAGCCATAGGCCCCCAGGGCAATGTCGGTCTCCAGCACTTCCACGAGGCGCCCGGCGGCGAGGTCGTCGCCGACCAGCAGACGGTTGGCCAGCGCGACACCCTGGCCCTGCAGCGCCGCCTCGATCGCGGCATCTGCGTGCCAGAGCCGGGGGCCGTGCAGCGGCGGCACCGGGTCGAGCCCGGCGGCGGCGAGCCACTGGCGCCATTGTTCCCGGCTCTCCTCGTGGATCAGGGGAGCAGCGGCGACGTCGCCTGGGCCAGCGAAGGGGCCGCGGCGGGCGACGAAGACCGGGCTCGCGACGGGGAAGAATCGCGGCGCCGCCAGTTCGACCAGGGTCAGCCCCGGCTGGGGTTTCAGGTTGAAGCCGATTTCGGCATCCGCCTCGCCCTTGGCGAAATCGGGCGAACGGTCGGTCGGCTGCAAGACGATGTCGATGCCGGGCAGCGCCGCCTCGAGATCGGCCAGCCGGCGCGTGAGCCAGCGGACCGCGAGGCCGGGCACGCAGACGATGCGCATTTCGCCCGAACCGCCGCGGGGCGACAGTTCCTCGGTCGCCGCCGCGATCAAGTCGAAACCCTTGGTGATCCGCTCG
Source organism: Zavarzinia sp. (assembly GCA_041915065.1). Taxonomy (GTDB): domain Bacteria; phylum Pseudomonadota; class Alphaproteobacteria; order Zavarziniales; family Zavarziniaceae; genus Zavarzinia. Next base: position 6,093 of record JAYSCC010000074.1, on the reverse strand, counting down.
AAATAGCGCCGTCCTTCGGCCGTCAGCGCGATGCCGCGGCCGTCTCGCTCGATCAGGCGGACGCCGGCCCAGGCTTCGAGATTTTGCAGGTGCCGGCTGACCACCGTATGGCTGACGTTCAAGTCCTCGCCCGCGCGGCGGGTGCCGCCCAGGCGGGCCACCGCCTCGAAGGCGCGAAGGGCGGTCAGGGGCGGCAGGCGACGAGACAAGGCGAAACCCGGGAAGTGGCGGCGCGCCGACCTTACACGGCGCAAGGCCCGGCCGAAACCGGGAGCTGTTGCGCGCCTGCCGCAGCGCCGATCGATTTCACATCAGTGGTTCTGTCTCATCTGGACAGCGGTTTGCGAATGCGGCCGAATTGCGGCACTGCATCACGGAGACCGGAGCAGGGGCGCCGGCGGTGAGCAGCAGCATGAGGGCATAGGCCTCACGCCTGAGGCGCCGCAGCCATCGCATGGCTTTCTGGCCCACGGCCGACCGTCTGGTCGGCGCGCTCGGGCCGACGGTACCTGCTACTGGCCCTCCCCTCTCGACCCCGGACCGATCTATCGCCGCGTTACCTCATGCGACTCTTGCATGAGGGCCGTGCAGTCCTGCGAGTGGAAGAGTGCGCCCGCGAAGGAACCGGGGAGCGTCATGCAGGGTTCATGCTCTGACGCAGTTTCGGGTCAATCAAGATGCGCAAATACGCCGTCAATCTCGCTGTCCTACTTGTCGTGCTGGCCGCCCATGCGGGCGTCTGGGCCTGGTTCAACCGCCCGGCCTCGATGACCGATTGGGAAGGCTCGCTGCAGGCCGTCTCCTTCGACCCCCACCGGGCCGACCAGAACCCCAACGAGGGCCGCAATCCGACCCAGGCCCAGATCGACGAAGATCTGGCGCTGGTCTCGACCTTCGCCCAGGGCATCCGTACCTATTCGACGCTGAACGGCCAGGACGAGATCCCGCCGATGGCGGCCGAGCACGGGCTCTCCGTGATCGCCGGCGCCTGGCTGGACAAGCGCCAGGACAACAACGAGGCCGAGATCGCCGGCCTGATCCGCATCGCCAACGACAATGCCAATGTGAAGCGGCTGATGGTCGGCAACGAGGCGGTGCTGCGCGGCGACGTCACGGTCGCCGAGTTGATCCGCATGATCAAGAAGGTGAAGAGCCAGGTCGACCAGCCGGTCTCGACCGCGGAACCCTGGCATATCTGGCTCGACCATCCCGAGCTGGTCGAGGCGACCGACTTCATCGCCGTGCACCTGCTGCCCTATTGGGAAGGCGTGCCGGCCGATCAGGCGCTCGACTACATCACCCGCCGCTACGACCAGCTCGCCCGCGCCTATCCGGGCAAGAAGATCGTGATTTCGGAAATCGGCTGGCCGTCCGACGGCCGGATGCGTGACGGCGCCGTCCCGGGCCTCACCACCGAAGCCAATTTCATCCGCGATTTCCTGGCGCTGGCCCGCGCCCGCGGCTGGGACTATTCGATCATGGAAGCCTTCGACCAGCCCTGGAAGCGGCAGATCGAAGGGGCCGTGGGCGCCTATTGGGGCCTCTATGACGCCGACCGCCAGGCCAAATTCCCGCTCGCCGGCGATGTCACCCCGGTGCGCGACTGGCCGCTGCTGGCCGCCATCGCCGCCGCGATCGCCCTCCTGCCGCTCGCCTATTTCCTGCGCAAGTCGGAAAACCTGCGCGCCCCGGGCAAGCTGCTGTTCGGCGGGCTTCTCATGGTTGCCGCCAACCTCATGGTCTGGACCGTCCATTACGGCACCACGCAATATCTGACCCTGCCCATGATCGCGGTCTGGTCGGCGCTCTCCTTCGGCATGGTGTTCCTGCTGACGCTGATTCTGGCCGAAGGCTTCGAGATGTCGGAAGGCCTGTTCGCCCGGCGCGAGAAGCGGCACTTCACGCCCTTCCGCCTGACCCCCGCAGCCGAGCGCGAGCGCGTCTGGCCCAAGGTCTCGCTGCATCTGCCGATCTGCAACGAGCCGGCCGACATGGTGCGCAAGACCCTCGACAGCCTGGCCAAGCTCGACTACCCGAATCTCGAAGTCCTGGTGATCGACAACAACACCAAGGATCCCGCGATCTGGCAGCCGGTGCAGGCTTACTGCGAACTGCTGGGTGACCGCTTCCGCTTCTTCCACCTCGAAGTCTGCAAGGGCTTCAAGGCCGGTGCCCTCAACTTCGCCATGGCCCAGACCGCGCCGGACGCCGAAGTGGTGGGCGTGATCGACAGCGACTATCTGGTCGAACCCGACTGGTTGAAGGCGACGATCCCCTATTTCGACGAGGAGAAGGTCGGCTTCGTGCAGGCGCCGCAGGACCATTACGACTGGGCCGGCAACGCCTTCAAGGAAATGATCAACTGGGAATATGCCGGCTTCTTCCACATCGGCATGAAGATCCGCAACGAGCGGGACGCCATCATCCAGCACGGCACCATGACGCTGGTCCGCCGCAAGGCGATGGAAGCGGTCGGCAACTGGTCGACCTGGACCATCTGCGAAGACGCCGAGATGGGCTTGAAGCTGATGCATGAAGGCTACAAGTCGGTCTACATCAACCACCGCTTCGGCCGTGGCGTGACGCCGGACAGCTTCGCCTCCTACCGCGGCCAGCGTTTCCGCTGGGCCTTCGGTGCGATGCAGATCCTGCGCGGCCGCAAGTCCTGGCTGAACCCCTTCAAGTCGACCGGCCTGACGCTCGCCCAGAAGTATCACTTCATCATGGGCTGGGCGCCCTGGTTCGCCGACGCGATGAACCTGGTGTTCACGCTGGCCGGCCTCGCCTGGACCGTCGGCCTGCTGCTGCTGCCGGAGATCTTCGCCTTCCCGGTCACCCTGTTCCTGGTGCCCACCCTGGCGGTCTTCGGCTTCAAGCTGGCCTATACGTTCTCGCTCTACGCCAAGCGCGTGCCCTGCACGGCGACCCAGGCGGCGGGCGCCGCGATCGCCGGCCTGGCGCTCACCTATACGGTCGGCAAGGCCTTCCTGATCGGCCTCGTGAAGAAGGAAAAGCCCTTCCTGCGCACGCCGAAATGCGAGGACAAGCCGGCGGCCATCCGCGGCCTGCTCCACGCCCGCGAGGAAACCACGCTGATGCTCCTGCTGTGGGCGGCGGCGGCGGCGGTCGGGGTGGTCTACGGCCCGCACGACAAGGAAGCCTATGTCTGGGTCGCGGTCATGCTGGTGCAGTCCCTGCCCTATATGGCGGCCCTGGCGCTCTCCATGATCAGTGCTGTGCCCGGCCTGCGCTGGCTGCCCTTCGGCCGGCCGGCCTCCCGTCACGGCACCCTGGGCCATGAACCGATCGCCAACGGCCGCATGCGGACCCCGGGCGCAGGGCATTGAGCAATACCGAACGGCCGCGCGGGCCGGGCCTCGTCCGAGGCTTCCTGCGCGGCCGCTTCATCCGCTTCGCCCTGATCGGCACGGCGGGACTTGGGGTCGCCATCGGCGCCGTCCATGTGGCGGCGGATCTCCTCGGTCTCGACCTCTATTCGGCCGGCATCTTCGCCTTCCTGGTCGCGGTCACCTTCACCTTCTTCTGCAATCGCCTGATCACCTTCCGCGACGCCGCGAAGGAGCCGGTGCTGCGCCAATGGGCGCGTTTCGTGATGAGCCAGCTCGGCGGCCAGGCGGTGAACTACGCCACCTATGCCGCGACCATCACGCTTTGGCCACTGGCCCGCGACTATCCCTCGATCGCCGTCGCCTTCGGTTCCCTCGCCGGCCTCGCGGTGAATTTCACCGCTGCCAACAAGCTGGTGTTCAAGACGGACCGGGGTGCCCAGCCCTGACGGGCGGCGACCCTTTACACGGCGCGTGTAAGGTAATACATTACACGGGTGATCAAGTCGTTCCGCTCCAAGGCGCTCGAAGCCTTTTTCACCACAGGTGAGGCCCGGCGGCTGCCGGTGCAGAACGCGGCCCGTCTGCGGCGCCTGCTCTTGGCTCTGAATGCCGCGACCGTGCCCGAGGATATGCAGCTTCCCGGTTTCAAGTTTCACTCCCTGCACGGTTCGCCGATGCGCTGGTCGGTCTGGGTGTCCGGCAATTGGCGCCTGACCTTCGCCTGGGACGGCGGCCCTACCCATGTCGACGTGGAGGACTATCACTGATGAATTCCGCCCTCGCCCCGATGCACCCCGGCGAACTGCTCCGGGAAGAGATCATTCCGGCGGCCGGCTTGACCAAGAAGGACGTGGCGGCCCGGCTCCATATTTCTCGACAGTCGCTTTATGCGATTCTGGATGGCCGGCAGCCGGTGACGGCCAATATCGCCCTTCGCTTGGCGCGGCTGTTCGGCAATTCCGCCGTGTTCTGGCTCAATCTTCAGGCGACCTACGATGTGGCGACCCTGGGCGCCGCCATGCGGGACGAATTGGCCGCGATCGAACCCGTGGCCGCCTGAGAAGAGGGCCGGAAGACCCGCCCCCTCAGGTCGCGGTCGCCACCGGCGGGATCTCGCCGCGGCGGCGGGGGCGTTTCGGGGCGGTAGCGGGCATGGGTTCCAGCACGTCGACCTCTTCCTCGGTCAGCGCCGCTTCGGCCGCGGCTGCGAGTTCGGCCAGGGCGTCCTTCAGGAAGGACACGAAATCGGCGATGTCCGGCATGATGCGCCGGCAACTGGAGACGCCGATCGAGATCGTGCCGTTGTAGCTGAAGATCGCGAGCAGCAGGCCCATGCCGTCGAAGATCGGGCCATAGCCGATCTGGGCGACCAGCTTGCTGCCCAGGCTGTAGAGCGGGATCTGCGGCCCGGGCACATTGGTGATCACGCAGTTGAACAGCGGGCGATGCGCCTCCGCCGCCTTCATGCGGGTATAGAGGCGGGTCGCCAAGGCCGCCGTGGCCGAGGGGACGTAGCGGGTATAATCGGTCAGCGCGCGGGCGCCGATCGCATTGGTCAGGCTCTTCGAGCGGGCGGTGTTCTGCTGGACCGCGGCGAGTCTCTCGAGCGGATGGGCGATGTCGGTCGCGATCGAGACCAGCATGCCCGAAACCTGGTTGCCGAGCTGGCCCTTCTCCGCCTCGTTGCGGACCGAGATCGGCGCGAAGGCGATCAGGGACTTGTCCGGCAGAGCGTGATGCTTTTCGAGCCAACGGCGCAGCGCACCGGCGCAAATGGTCAGGATCACGTCGTTGACCGTGGCGCCATCGACCGCCTTGCGGATCCGTTTCACGGCATCGAGCGGGAAGATCGTGCCGTCCCAGATGCGCTGGGCCGAAATCGGCACGTTCAAGGGCGTGCGCGGCGCCTGGAAGGGCGCGGCGGGCGGATTTTCCCGGTATTTGGGCAGATGGGCGGCGGCGCTGATCGCCGAGGAGGCGAGCTTGGGCACCACCTCGAGCAGCTTGAAGGGCGCCACCACCGAGGTCGCCGCCGTGCGCAGCAGGAGCTGGCCCGCCGTCGGGATGCGCTCTGGCACCCAGCGGCGGCGCGGCGGCTCGATATTGCGGCCCTCCGGCGTCAGGTCGGTCAGGGCGAAGAGAATGTCGTTCGCGGAAACGCCGTCGATCGCCGCGTGGTGAATCTTCACCAGGGTGGCGAAACAGCCGGGCGGCATGCCCTCGATCGCCCCCAGCCCCTCGATCACATAGAATTCCCAGAGCGGCCGGCTGCGGTCCAGCGGATGCGAGAGAATGCGCGAGACCATGGCCGCCAGGGTCGGCCAGTCGCCCGGCTGGGGCACCGCGGTATGGCGCAGGTGATAGTCGAGGTCGAAATCCGGGTCCTCGATCCAATAGGCACGGTCGAGGGAGAGCGGCACTTCGACCAGGCGCTGGCGGAAGGTACGGGCGAGATGCAGGCGTTTCTCGATGCCGTCGCGGATCGCCTGGAAGCTGAAGGGTTCCTTGGCCGTCGACGGATCGTAGAAGCAGAGCCCGGCGATATGCATCGGCGAATTGGCGGTCTCGAGATGCAGGAAGCCCTGGTCCAATCCGCTCAATTGACGCATCGATCGCCTCCCCAGGCTGCAGAATCATCCCTTACGCCAACAACTACGGGACGAGACTACGCGAAGCCCGCCGGCGCGTCACCGACGGGCTGACGATCTCAGGCGAAGTGGGATCTTATGGCGCAGGCTTGATC
>JAYSCC010000073.1:0-9520 GCA_041915065.1 Zavarzinia sp. | reverse complement strand
AGGCGCCGGGCGGCACCCAATTCATCGGCAACAAGATATAACGGCCGCTGTTTCACTTCCGTGAAAATACGCCCGATGTATTCGCCGATCACGCCGAGGCTGATCAACTGCACGCCCGACAGAAACAACATGCCGACCATGATCGAGGCGAAGCCCGGCGTGCGCACGCCGAGAAACAAGGTTTCGCCGATCAGATAGGCGCCGTAAAGGGCCGAGACCAGGGCGAGCCCGACGCCGAACAGCGACCAGACACGGAGCGGCATCATCGAGAAGGACGACAGCCCGTCCATGGCATAGCGGAGCAGGCGCCAGAAAGAAAAGGAACTGACCCCGGCGGCCCGGTCGGCGACGTCGAATTCGATCGAGACCTGACGGAAGCCGACCCAGCTCGTGATGCCCTTCATGAAGCGGTTCCGCTCGGGCATCGCATTGATGGCATCGACCACGCGGCGGTCGAACAGGCGGAAATCGCCTGCCCCTTCCGGAATGTCCACTTCGCAGACGGCGCGGAACATGCGGTAGAAGCCGTGGCGCAGGGTGCGGTGCGCGAAGCTGGTCTTCGGCTTGGCCCGGCGCACGGCGTTCACCATCTGCGCGCCCTTGGCCCAGGCCTCGATCATCTCGGGGATCACTTCGGGCGGATGCTGCAGGTCCGAATCCATCAGCACGACGATATCGCCGCGGGCGGCGCGAAGGCCGGCGGCCATCGCCGCTTCCTTGCCGAAATTGCGGGCGAAGCGGATCGCCAGCACCGCCGGATCCTGGAAGGACAATGCGGTCAGGACATTGAAACTGTCGTCGCGGCTGCCGTCGTCGATGAAGACGAATTCCCGCGCCAGGGCCGGATAGGCGTCGAGCGCCGCCGAGACCCGCCGATGCAGTTCGGCCAGGCAGGCCGCCTCGTTGTAGACGGGAACCACGACGGAGAGGAGTTTGGTCCCGCCATCCGGACCGGCACGAAGGGAAACTTCCAGATCGTCGTTCTTGGTGTGCAACATAGGCCGCCGCCTGCCGGTTGGAGCATGTGCCACGATCGGCACCGCCCGATTGCGAACCGTGATAGGAAAAAATTGTGTTCTTTCTTTGTCTGAGGAGCGGTCGTGCCTGAGCCCGGCTCCCTCGTCCTCTGCGCTGACGACTACGGCTTGAGCGACGGAATCTGCAATGCCATCGACGAGTTGGTGGCCAAGGGCCGGTTGACGGCGACCGGCGCCATGACCCCCCTGTCCGCCTGGCGCCGCCGGGCCCAGGGCCTGCGCCGCTTATCGGCTCAATATCCGGTCGACGTCGGCCTGCACCTGACCCTGACCGACCAGCGGCCGCTGACGGCAGCGGAGGGCCTCGCCACCGGGGGCGCCTTGCCGCCCATCGGCCGGCTGATCAAAGGCGCCCTGACCGGCAGCCTGCCGCTCGACTCGATTCGGGGCGAATTGCGGGCCCAGCTCGATGCTTTCGAGGATGCCTGGGGCGGCCCGCCGGATTTCGTCGACGGGCATCAGCACGCCCATGTTCTGCCCGGCATCCGCCGCCTGGTGGTGGACGAGATCGCGCGGCGTTACCCAGCCGGCTCGGTCTGGCTCCGCGCCTGCGGGGAGCCGCTGGGCAGCATCCTCCGCCGCCGCATCGGGGCGGCCAAAGCACAGGTGGTGTCCACCCTGGCGACCGGCCTGCCCGGGCTCGCGGCGCGAAACGCCATCCCGACCAACGACAGTTTCCGCGGCTTCTACGATTTCGGCGAGACTCCGCCCTATGCCGAAGTGTTCCGCCGCTGCTTGACGGGGCCGGGCCGGCGCATCCTGCTCCACTGCCACCCGGGCCAGGTCGATGCCGAATTGCGCAGCCTCGACAGCCTGTTGGAGCCCCGGGAGCGCGAATTCGCCTTCCTCGCCTCCGATGAATGCGGCGTCCTGCTCGACGCCGCCGGCCTGCGCCCCGCCCGCTTCCGCGACCTATAGGCCGAAGCCGCCGGAGACGTTGATCGTCTGGCCGGTGACATAGGCGGCCCGGGCGGAAGTCAGGAAGACGGCGGCATGGCCGATCTCCTCCGGCCGGCCGAGACGCTTGATCGAGAGCATCTTCAGGGTCTCCTTGATCCAGCGCTCGTCGAACACGCCACGGGCCTTGAGTTCGAGGAACATGCCGGCCTCGATCACGCCGACCAGCACCGAATTAGCGCGGATGCCGTGCCGTCCCTCTTCCCGCGCCAGGCCCTTGATCAGGGCTTCGTTGGCCGCCTTGGGGGCGACCGAGAGCCCGTCCTTCACCGGCCAGCGGAGATGCCCGGCCGAGCCGAGATGGACGAAGGAGCCGCCGCCCTTCTCCCGCATATGCGGGACCACGGCGGAGACCACGTTGAAGAAGCCGAAAGTTTCCGTCTCCAGCGATTGGCGCCAGAGTTCGGGCGTCACCTCCGCGATCGCCACCTGTTCGACCACCGGCCCCGCGGCGAAGACCACGGTGTGGATGCGGCCGTGCTCGGCCGCCACCTCGGCGACCATGGCCTTGACCGCCGCCGCATCGGTCAAATCGACCGCGTGGCGGCTGGCTTTACGGCCCAGCGCCTGCCCCTCCGCCACCACTTCGGCCGCCACCTCGGCCTTGCGGCGATAAGTGACGGCGATGTCCGAGCCCGCCTCGGCGAAGCATTTGGTCACCGCGCGGCCGATGCCGCCGCTGCCGCCCACCACCAGCGTGGCACCCGCCGGAAAATCCTGCCCCGTCATATGTTTTCGCCCCCTGCCCTGCTTTGTCGTTCCTGCGTGCCGTTCTTCCCAGAGGCCGGCGTCAAAGTCGATCGCTTTGCGCGCCGTTGACAACCAGAACGCCGTTCCGTAACTTAGTAATTGAAATTACTGTTTTTGCAAGGCGCATTACAAAAAGGGGCGGAAGCGGCATGGAGGGGGAGCGCTTCGACTATGTCGTGGTGGGGGGCGGCTCGGCCGGCTGCATCGTAGCGGCGCGGCTGGCGGCTGCGGGCAGCGTCTTGCTGCTCGAGGCGGGCGAGCCGGCCACCGCCCATCCCGAGACCCTGTCGTCCGACGGCTTCAAATATGCCTTCGCCAACGAAGCCCTGATGTGGCACCGCATGTCGGCGCCGCAGGACCATTGCGGCGGCCGTTCGATCTTCATCGGCACCGGCCGTGGCATGGGGGGCAGCGGCTCGGTCAACGGCATGGTCTATACGCGGGGCGACCGGCGCGATTTCGCGCATTGGCCAAAGGGCTGGCAGTGGGACGACATCGCGCCGGCCTATGACGCGGTCGAGGCGGAACTGGGCATCCGCCCCCGCCCCCTCACCCCCTTCGCCGAAGCCTTCCTGTCCGCCGCCACCGCGAGCGGCTTCGCCCGGAAGGACCATCTGAACGACGGTGACCTGGGTGGCGTCGCCGGCTGCAACGACATGAATTACCAAGACGTGGAGCGCCGCAGTTCCTACCGCGCCTTCCTGCATGGGCGGGCTATCCCTGGCCTCACGCTCCGCACCGGGGCGACCGTGCGGCGCCTTCGCTTCGACGATGCCCGGCGGGCGGTCGCGGTCGATTACGACTGGAATGGCGAAGTCCGCCAGGCCGCGGTCGGGCGCGAAGTGGTGCTCTGTGCCGGCGCTCTGGTCACGCCGCAGCTCCTCATGGTTTCGGGCGTCGGCCCGCGGGAGGAATTGGCGGCAGCCGGCATCGCCCCGGTGCTGGAGGCGCCGGGGGTCGGCCGCAACCTGCAGGACCATCCGAACGTCTGCATTTTCTATCGGGCCAAGGCGCCGATCGATTTCCAATATCCCCAACTCTACGGCTTCGACGCGGCCAGGGCGCCGGAGGGGGCACAACGGGGGACGGCGCCAGACACGTGTTACGTCTGTTATGCCGCCCCCGCCTCGCTTCAGCAGTCGATGCAACGCATGGTGCCCGTTCTGGCCCTGCCGGGTCGGCTGTATGGCGTCAAAGCCCTGCGCCGGCTGTTCCGCGGCCTGGTCGATCTCGCCTTCAGGCTGCCGCCGCTCCGCCGTTTCGTCGGCTCCATCTTCGGTATCGTGGTGATCCTGGGCAAGCCGACCTCGCGGGGCGCGATCCACCTCGTCTCCGGCGACCCCGCTGTGCCGGCGCGGATCGACCCCGCCTATTACGCGACCGAGGAAGACCGCGCCGTGTTGCGCGCCGGGATCGAACGGGCACGCTCGATCGCCGCCAAACCCTCGCTCGCTGCCGCCGGCACCCGCCCGCTCTCGGCCGGAGCCAAGCCGGTCTCTGAGAAGGCGCTGTGGAAGTGGATCCATGGTGCCACCATGACCACCTTCCATTTCTGCGGCTCCTGCCGCATGGGCGAGGACGCCGTGAGCCCGCTGGACGACCGTCTTCGGGTCAAGGGCCTCGCCAATGTCCGGGTCGCCGATGCTTCTGCCGTGCCGGAAATCCCTGTCTCCGCCCTCAACGCGCCGAGCATGATGATCGCCTGGCGTGCCGCCGACTTCATCCTGGCCGAACGGCAGGAAGAGACGTCTTTCATCCCACAACGCCTCGCCGTGGCAGGAGAACCGGCATGAACATCGTCCCCCTCCCCCAGGCTGCGGCGAACACCGGTCCGCGTTCTTCGGCGAGCGTGATCCACTGCATCAATCCGGCGACCGGCGAATCCCTCGGCGAAGTGCCGGTGGCGAGCCCGGACGATGTCCGCGCCGTGGTCGAGCGCGCCCGGAAGGCGCAAATGGCCTGGGGCAAAACGAGTTTCGCCACCCGCCGCGCCGTGCTGAACCACCTGCTCGACGTCGTGCTGGAGCGGATGGACGAGATCTGCGCCGCGGTGGTGCAGGACAGCGGCAAGACCTATGAGAACGCCCTGCTCGGCGAGGTCATGCCGGTCTGCAACAAGATCCGCTGGGTGATCAGGAACGGCGAGAAATTCCTGAAGCCGGAGACGGTTCCTTCCGGCATCCTGCTGCACAAGAAGGGACGCATCGAGTATCGCCCGCTCGGCGTCGTCGCCTGTATCGTGCCCTGGAACTATCCGTTCCAGAATATCTTCGGCTCCTTCGTGGCGCCCCTGATGGCGGGCAATGCCGTGGTGATCAAGGCGTCCGAAGCAGTCGCCTGGTCCACGCTCTTCTTCCAGGAGATCATCGACGAAGCCTTGGCCCGGGCCGGCCAACCGGCCGACCTCGTACAGATCGTCAACGGCTTCGGCGAGACCGGCGCCGCCCTGGTGCGCGCCCGGGTGCAGAAGATCCTCTTCATCGGTTCGGTCGGCAACGGCCGGCGTATCATCGAAGGCAGCGCCGAGCACCTGACCCCGGTGGTGATGGAGCTGGGCGGCAAGGATCCCATGATCATCTGCGAGGATGCCGACCTCGACCACGTGGTCCATTCGGCGCTGGGCGGCTGCTTCATCAACCTGGGGCAGAACTGCATCGCTTCCGAACGGCTGATCGTGCTGGACGGCATCTACGACCGTTTCGTCAGGGAATTCGGCACCCGCGCCGCCGCCCTCCGCCAGGGTGTGCCCCAGGCACCGGGCACGCTCGACGTCGGCGCCATCAACACGCGCCAACAGATCCGCGTGATCGACGAGTTGGTGAGCGATGCCCTCGCCCATGGCGCCCGCGCCCTGACCGGCGGCAAGATGCCGGAAGGTCCCGGCCATTTCTATCCGCCCACCGTGCTGGTCGACGTGACGCCGGAGATGCGCATCGCCCGGGAAGAAGTCTTCGGCCCGGTCGCCCTGATCATGCGGGCGAAGGACGACGCCGAGGCGATCGCGATCGCCAACGGCATCGACTTCGGCCTGCATTCCTCGGTCTTTTCCAAGGACCGTGCGCGGGCGGAGCGGATCGCCGCCGCCCTCGACGCCGGGGCCACTTGCATCAACGATTTCGGCCTCTGCTACCTCAATCAGGACCTGCCCTTCGGCGGGGTCAAATATTCGGGTTTCGGGCGCATGAACGGGCGCGACGGCCTGCGTGCCTATACCAACGCCAAGGCGGTGCTGAGCGACCGCCTGCCCCGCTCGATCCCGCCCAAGCTCTATCCCGTGAAGCCGGGCGACTATGCCAAGGCGCGGAACACCATCCGTCTCCTGTTTGCCCGCGGCGTCGGCGCCAAGCTGCGCGCCCTGTTCGCCCTGATGCGCTGACCGTTCCGAGAGGCATTCCCGATGGACACGACTTTCTTCATCGTCTGGGGCGTCACGCTCGGCGTGAACGGCCTGATCATGGCCGTCTTCAACTGGATGTCGAACAACCGGCGCTTCGACAAATACCGGATCCGCATCCCGAAGAGCCCGCAGATCCCGCCCCTGCGGAAGTGGATCAACGTCAGCCTGAACGGGTTGTTCTCAACCGTGCTGATGATCGGCTTCTTCTATTTCTTCGGCGAGAAGATGATCTACCGGGGCTTCCCCAATGTCGCCGGCTTCATCGGTGAGACGCTGGGCGTCCTCCTGCTCTACGATTTCATGTATTACTTCCTGCACCGCTTCATGCACGCCAAGCTGGTGCTGAAATATGTCCACCGGACCCATCACCTGATCCGCTTCCCGACCGCGCCGGAGAGCATCTATCTCCACCCGGCGGAGAATTTCGCCGGGCTGGCGCTCCTGCTCCTCGCCATGTGGATCCTGGGGCCGGTGTCGCAGACCAGTTTCCTGATCGTCTTCTTCGTCTATTCGGTGATCAACGTCCTGGTGCACACGAACTTCGTTTTCCCGCACCCGGCCTTCCGTCTCTACAACTTCTGGACGACGAAGCACGACACCCATCATTTCCGCATGAACTACAACTACGCCTCGATCTTCCCCTTCTGGGACCAGGCCTTCGGCACCGACAAGTGAGACCGACAATGAAGAAGAAGATATTCATCACGGGGGGACAGGGCTTCGTCGGACGGGCCCTGGTGGACCGCTTCGCCGAGCTCGGCAACGAGGTGACCTGCGGCGACATGAACGACAGGCCGTTCCGGTCCGACGTCCGCTTCGTCAAGCTCGACATCCGCGACGCCGCGGCGGTCGATGCGGCGCTCGCCGGCATGGACGCCGTGATCCACAACGCCTCCCTGGTGCATACCAAGCACAACCGGGTGGAGGATGTCTGGGCCGTCAACCTGGGCGGCACCGAGAATATCCTGGCCGCCTGCGCCAAGAACCAGGTGCCGCGCCTCGTCTATATCTCGTCGGCCAGTGCGGTCTACGAGGGCGGCGACATCGAGAACGGCGACGAGAGCCTGCCCTATTCCTCGATCTCCCAAGCCCCCTATGCCGACAGCAAGATCGCGGCCGAGAAGAAGGCGCTCGCCTTCAACGGCACCGGGGGCACGCTGACCTGCGCGATCCGCCCCCATGTCATCTTCGGTGCGGGCGACAACCGCTTCATCCCGGCGATCCTGGACAAGGCCAAGGCGGGCAAACTCAATCGTGCCGTGGGCAATCGGGACAAGCTCTCGGACTTCACCTATATCTCGAACCTGGTCGATGCCGTAGTCGCCGCCGAGGAGAGGCTGGTGCCCGGCTCACCCGTCGGTGCCCAGGCCTATTTCATCACCAACGGCGAGCCGATCGCCTTCTTCGATTTCATCGAGAAGCTGATCCTCGAACTCGGCTATCCGCCGATCCGGGGCAAGGTGCCCTACTGGCTCGCCTATGGCGTCGCCGCGGTGGCGGAGGCGATCGATACGCTGAAGGGCGGCACCCTGAATGCCGAAAACGGGCTGACCCGCTTCTCCGTCCGCTACATGGTCACCCACCACTATTTCAACATCGCCAAGGCCAAGCGCGACCTCGGCTGGACACCCAAGGTCGATCTCGCCGAGGGGATCAGGCTCACCGTACAGGAACTGCTGAAGCGGCAGCCATCGCTCAAGGTGGCATGAGGGGGGCCCTGAATCCGTAGCGTCGTCATGGCCGCGGCTTTGCCTACGGCTGTCCGGTCAAGGAAATCGGGTCGGCATTGGCCTATCCCCTGGGTGGTTTTCCTTCAATCTTCACTACCAGAATTCGTCATGGCCGGGCGAAGTCCCGGCCATCTACGCCGACAAGCCGCTTCCTGCGTCGACGGTTGTGGCGCGCCCCGAGGTGGATGCCCGGGACGAGCCCGGGCATGACGACAGAGGGGTGATTTTTGGCCGCGAGGTCGTAGCCGGCCCGGCAGTTCGGAAAGGCCTCGGCACTGCTTCGTCAAATGCGAATGAGAAAAATGCCGAGCGCGCCCTAGGCTTCTCTCAGGAACCAGTGAGAGAGGCCGAAATGTCGTCCCTGCGTATCGAACCGACCGTTGCCGATCCCGTCGCTGCCCTGAAGGCGACTGTCGAAAAGCCGTTCGAGGATGCGCGGGCGATGCCACCGGCGGTCTATACTTCGGCCGAGGTACTGGCGGCCGAACAGGCACGGATCTTCGCCCGGCAGTGGATCTGCCTCGGCCGGGCCAGCACGCTGGCCAAGCCCGGCGACTATCTGACCGACGAGATCGCCGGCCAGCCGATCCTGGTGCTGCGCGACAAGGACGGCGAAATCCACGGCATGTCCAACGTCTGCCTGCACCGGATGTCGACCCTGATGGAAGGCCGGGGCAATGTCCGCACCATCGTCTGCCCCTATCACGCCTGGACCTATTCGCTCGACGGCTCGCTGCGCGGGGCGCCGATGATGGAGAGGCAGGCCGGCTTCTGCAAAGACGCCTACCGCCTGCCGCAGGTGCGCACCGAAGTCTGGCAAGGCTGGCTCTACGCGACGCTGGACGCCGATCTGTCGCCGGTCGCCGAGCAGTTCGCGGATCTCGCGCCCATGATCGCCCGCTACGGCATGGCCGACTATGTCGAGACCTTCCGCGAGGAGCATGTCTGGAACACCAACTGGAAGATCCTGGCCGAGAATTTCATGGAGAGCTACCACCTCCCCATGCTGCATCGGGCGACCGTCGGGCCCCATTCCAAGCTCGAAGAGATGGATTGTCCGCCCGGCCTGCCGGCCTTCAACTACCATTGGATCACCAAGGAAGCCTCGCTGCCGATCGGCAACGCGCATCCCGCCAATACAAGGCTCGAGGGCGACTGGCGGAAGACGACGGCGCTGCTCGCCCTCTATCCCTCCCATCTGATCACCCTGACGCCGGGTTATTTCTGGTACCTCGTGCTGCGCCCCGTCGGCGTCGACAAGGTGCACATCCTGTTCGGCGGCGGCCTGTCGCCCGAATTCGTCGCCGATCCGCGCGGGCCCGAATATATGGCCACGCTGAAGACCCTGCTGGACGAAGTGAATGCCGAGGACCGGCGCGGCGTCGAAGCCGTGTTCCGCGGCGTCAGTTCGCCCCTCGCCCGGCCCGGCCACCTGAGCCATCTGGAGCGCCCGAATTACGACTTTGCTCGCTACCTGGCCGGAAGGCTGGGCTGAAACCCAGCAAATCCGCCAGTTTCGGAAAAGCCGAAGCAGGGCTGCGCAAAAGCATATTTTTTCAATTCCAGATCTCCGAGGACGATCGTTGCAGCGCGGCCGATGCCGCGGCGGGCGGCGGAGCGGCGGACGTAAGTGATGGATCAAGTGAAGC
>JAYSCC010000072.1:4355-9538 GCA_041915065.1 Zavarzinia sp. | reverse complement strand
CCTCCGGCCAGGTCGCGGCATTTTCCGAGATCAGGTGGACGGCCGGCCGCACGCGGGCGAGCAGGATGCGCAGGTGCTGCGCCAGGCCGTTTTCGATCCCCAGCCCGGCGACCCAGACCCGGCCGGCCCCGCCCACCTGCTCCGCCGCCTTGTTCAGGACGTCCGAGCGCAGTTCCTCGAAGGTGCGGGTCAGATTGGCCGCCTCGACCTGGAGATGGACCGAGACCGAAGTCGCGGCCGTGGCCGCCACCTGGGGCATCGGGATCTGCTGCACGGGACCGGTACGGTTCCGCTCCTCCCGCGCCTGGAGGCGGACATCGTTGAAATCGGCGTAGCCGAGGCTGCGGAACAGGCGCGCCGCGGTCGCCTTGGACACGCCGGTGAATTTGGCGAGTTCGGTCGCCGAGGACGCTAGGATCTCGTCCGGACGATCCAGGAGGAATTGCGCCAGCTTCTGTTCCGACGGCGTCAGCGCGTCGAAACGTTCCTGAATGCGCAGGGCCAGCCGCGTTCCCATCCGATCCTTTCGCCCCTTCCTTCGCCCACTGATACCAGCTTTCGGCACTGCCGCAAAAAAATGCGTGACAACGTCGCAGGAATTTGAAACCGTTGTTTCAGAAAATGCAACATCGCGAACAAACGGAACACGCTGTGAGCAAGACCAAGATCGTGCGGGAAAAAATCTGGGGCCGCCTCGCTGGCGTGGCCCTGCCCGACTCCCGCTTCCACCTGAATTTCTCGGAGGTGATCCCGGATTTCGTCGGATCGTCCCAGGCGATCGATCATCTGACCGCCGAGCCCTTCTACCAGGCCGGCCGCTATGCCTTCGTCACGCCGGACAATTGCCTGGTCGACCTGCGCCGCCGGATGTTGCTCGCCGGCAAGACCATGGTCGTTTCGACCTATGGCATCTATCGCGGCTTCTACCTGCTGGAACCGTCCATGGTGCCGGCGGGCCAGGAACTCTTCGCCGCCTGGCTCGACGGGCTCGAGCATTTCGGCCGCCGCATCTCGCTCGAGGAAGTGGCGGCACGGGGCCGTTTCGATTTTCTGGTCACCGGCGCCTCGGCCGTGTCGCTCGACGGCGTCCGCTTCGGCAAGGGCCATGGCTTCTTCGATCTCGAATGGGGCATGTTCACCGAACTCGGCATCGTCGACGACCGCACCCCGGTGACCGCCGTGGTGCATGACGTTCAGGTGGTCGAGGACAAGCTGTTCCCCAGCCCGACTGACATCCTGGTCGACCTGATCGCTACCCCTTCCGGTATCCGCCGGGTCGCCAACCGGGGTCCCCGCCCGCGCGGCATCCATTGGGACCTGCTGGAACCCGAACAGATCGCTTCGACGCCGCCGCTCCAAGAATTGCAGCGGATGCGCGGCATCGCCCCCAAATCCGCCTGACCCCGCCGCCCCGAAGGAGCCCGCCATGACCGCCCTGAACCGCCGCCGTCTCCTGCAATACGCCGCCCTGGCCACCGCGGCCGGCACCCTGCCCGGCCTCGGCCGGCGGGCGCTGGCGGCGAGCCCGCTCACCCTGCAGTCGTCCTGGCTGAACGACGCCGAATTCACCGGCTATTTCGCCGCCATGGCGGACAAGCGCTACGAAGCGGCCGGGCTCGACCTCACCTATCTGATCGGCGGCCCGGACGTCATTCCGGAATCGAGCCTGCTGGCCGGCAAGGCCGATGTCGCCCTGACCACGCCGGACACCACGATCAAGGCGATCGCCGAGCAGGGCGCCCCCTTCAAGATCATCGGCACGCAATATCAGAAGAACCCGCTCGGCATCGTCTCCCTGGCCAAGAAGCCGATCGCCAAGCCGCAGGACCTGGTCGGCAAGGTCCTGGCGGTGCCGCCGGTCAATGTGATCTCGGTCGAGGCCATGCTGGCGATCAACGGCATCGACAAGGCCAAGGTGAAGATCGTCCCTTACGAATACGACCCGACCCCGCTGCTCAAGGGCGAGATCGACGCCTCCCTCGATTTCACCACCAACGTGCCCTATACGATCGAACAGCAGGGCGAGAAGGCGGTCAGCTTCCTGCTCTACGACTTCGGCTACAAGCTCTACAACGATACCGTTGTGGTTACCGAAGAGACCCTGAAGAACAAGCGGAAGGAACTGATCGCGTTCCTTAAGGCGAGCCGCGAGGGCTGGACCGCCAACCTGGCCGATCCCAAGCTCTATCCGCGCAAATTCGCCGAGACCTGGTTCAAGGGCACGGGTCGTACGATCGAGAACGAGGTCTATTTCAACACGGCGCAGAAGCCGCTGATCGAACACCCCAAGGGCATTTTCGCCATGGACGAGGCGGGTATCGCCGGCAATATCGAAGCGCTCGGCCGGATCGGCATCAAGGCGACGCCGGCCATGTTCGACACCAGCCTGCTCGCCGAGCTTGGATGAACCGATGCAGGGCCTGCCGCTTGCCTTCGACCATATCGCCAAGAGCTTCCGCATCAAGGGGCGGGCCCTGCCGATCTTCGAGGACTTCTCCCTCGATTGTCCGGCGGGCTCCTTCACCGCGGTGCTCGGGCCTTCGGGCTGCGGCAAGTCCACCTTGATGCGCCTCGCCCTCGGCCTCGAGGTCGCGGATGGCGGCGGCATCACGATTGGCAGCCGGGCACCGGAGGCGGCGCGGCGCGAAGGCTCGGTCGGCGTCGCCTTCCAGGATGCCGCCCTGCTGCCCTGGCGTACCGTCGCCGAGAATATCCGCCTGCCGTTCCAGATCCTGGGCCGGCCGGACCCGGCGCCCGAAACCGTCGACGCCCTGATCGGCCTCGTCGGCCTCGACGGTTTCGCCACCGCCCGGCCAGGCGAGCTCTCCGGCGGCATGCGCCAGCGGGTGGCGATCGCCCGCGCCCTGGCGACCGAGCCGCGCGTCCTCTTGATGGACGAACCCTTCGGCGCCCTCGACCTCATCCTGCGCCGGCAGATGAACCTCGAATTGCAGCGGATCTGGACCACGGCACGGCCGACCACCCTGCTCATCACCCATGGCGTCGACGAGGCGGTCTATCTGGCCGACCGTGTCGTGGTGCTGTCGACACGGCCGGCCCGGGTGATCGCCGATGTCACCATCCCCTTCCCGCGCCCGCGCGGACCGGAGTTGTTGCGCGATCCCGAATTCCACGCCCTGTGCGACCGGATCGGCGCCGCCCTCGAAACCCCGGCGGCGACGGCATGAAGGGATGGCGTGCCTCTGCCCTGCTGATCCTGGCGGTGCTCGTGCTCTGGGAAGTGGCGGGGCAGTTGCGCTGGGTCGCCGACGGTACCCTGCCGGCCCTGAGCGCCATCCTGAACCGCCTGGTCGCCGAGCGGGCGGATTACGCCCCCCATGTCGCGGCGACCCTCGTCACGGCCGGGATCGGCTTCGTTGCCGGTAATCTGATCGCCGTCCTGGCCGCCGTCTGTTTCTTTCGCTGGCCGGCGGTCGAACGGCTCTGCCGCGGCATCAATATCGCGGTATTCGCGGTGCCGCCGATCGCATTGGCGCCGGTCCTGGTGATCGCGCTGCCGGGGGATGCGGCGCGGGCGACGCTGGCCGCCCTTCTGGTCTATTTCCCGACCATGACTGCGATGCTGGCGGGCTTGGCCCAGGCCGATCCGCGCGCCGTCGACCTAGTCGCGGCTTACGGCGGCGGGCCGGGCAAGGCGATGCGTTTCGTTCGCCTGCGGGCGGCCCTGCCCGCCCTGCTCGGCGGGCTCAAGGTGGCGGCGCCGGCCGCCATGCTGGGCGCCATCCTGGCCGAATTCGGCTCGGGCGCGCGCTGGGGCCTCGGCACCTTCCTGCTCGGCTCCCTCGGCCGGGCGGAGCCGGACCGGCTCTGGGGCATCGGGCTCGCGGCGACCACGATTGCCGGCACCGCCTATGGCGTCACCGCCCTCGTCGGCCGGATCGTCGCGGGGCGGAGCCTGTCGGCCACCATCGCCCCCCTACCGCCGGAGCCGCCGCCGCTCGACGGAGCCGTGCGCCGCCTGCTCTCGCTCCTGGGTGCGGTGACGCTACCCTTCCTGGTCTGGCTCGGCCTGCTCGAACTGGCCGATCTTTCGCCGATCATCGCCAAGACGCCGGCCGGGGTCGCCGACTATCTCTTCTTCGGACCGGCCGCGGAGAGTGCCCGGGAACGCCTGTTGGCCGCCCTGGCCGAGACCCTGCCGATTACGCTGGCCGGCATGGCGGCCGGCCTCGCGGTCGCCTTCGGCTTGGCCCTGCTCTCCTTCGCCGCCCCCGTGGTCATGCGCGCCCTGCTGCCCTTCGCCCTGGTCACCCAGACCATGCCGCTGGTGGCGCTGACACCGCTCGCCGTCCTGCTGTTCGGGCGCGGCATCGCCGTTACCCTGGTAATCACCACCTCGGTCACCTTCTTCGCTGCCTTCGTGGTGCTGGCGGAGGGGCTGGCCCTGATCCCGCCCGCCGCCTTCGATCTCGTCGATGCTTACGGCGCCTCGACCTGGCGGCGCCTCCGCCTGGTGGCGATCCCGGCGGCGCGCCCCTGGCTCTTCACCGCGGCACGGCTGGCCATGCCCAAGGCCCTGCTCGGCGTCATGATCGCGGAATGGCTGGCGACCGGCACCGGCCTCGGCAATCTCCTGAACCGCTCGCGCGGCTATCTCGATTACGGGATGATCTGGAGCGTCGCGCTGGTCTCGATCCTGGTCGCCATCGCCCTCTATCAGGCGACCTTCCTCATCGAAAAACTGAGCCGGCGCTAGAAATCAGGGCGTCGGATTGATGACGACGACGTCGTTCTGGTGAGCGAAGCCCAGGATGACGCGGGCGCGTTCCTCGATCATGTCGCGGTCGAGGCTTTCGGGGCGCAGCAGGGAGACACGGCGTTCCAGCGCCTCGCGCTCGCCCGAGACCTGGTCGAGTTCCGCCTTGGTCTCTTCGATCTCGTGGCTGAGTTTCAGCCACGAGACGAGGCCGTAATCGCCCTGGACCAGGTGATAGCCGAAATAGCCGGTCACGCAGGTAGCCACCGCAGGCACGATGGCCTGGCGGGCGCGGCGGCGGATTTCCTGGGCGAATGTCATGGAAATGAATGAATCACGGCCGGATTCCGCGGTCAAGCGATTCCGCCGGGACCTCTGGCGTTGCACGCATGCCCGGCACGAGGCCGGGCATGACGTTACCGATGGGGCGAGGCTCAGGCCTTCAGGATCGAACGGCCGGCATAAC
>JAYSCC010000072.1:0-4345 GCA_041915065.1 Zavarzinia sp. | reverse complement strand
TGAGCTGGTTGTACTTGGCCGTGCGGTCGGAACGGGCCAGCGAGCCGGTCTTGATCTGGCCGCAGTTGGTCGCGACCGCGAGGTCGGCGATGGTCGAATCCTCGGTCTCGCCCGAGCGATGCGACATCACCGCCTTGTAGCCGGCGCGGTGCGCCATATCGACGGCTTCCAGCGTCTCGGAGAGCGTGCCGATCTGGTTGACCTTGACCAGGATCGCATTGGCGTAACCGCCCTTGATACCGTCGGCCAGGCGCTTCGGGTTGGTGACGAAGAGATCGTCGCCGACGAGCTGCACCTTCTTGCCGATCGCATCGGTCAGCAGCTTCCAGCCGGCCCAGTCGTCCTCGGCCATGCCGTCTTCGATCGAGACGATCGGATAGGCCTCGACCAGGCCCTTCCAATAGTCGACCAGGCCCGCCGCTTCGAGGACCTTGCCCTCGCCCGCCAGGTGGTACTTGCCGTCCTTGAAGAATTCGGTCGAGGCGGCGTCGAGCGCCAGGGTGACGTCCACGCCCGGCTTGTAACCGGCCTTCTCGACCGCCTTCATGATGAAGTCGAGGGCGGCGCGGGTACCGTTCAGGTTGGGCGCGAAACCGCCTTCGTCACCCACGTTGGTCGAATGGCCGGCGGCCTTCAGCTCGGCCTTCAGGCGATGGAAGATCTCGGACCCCATGCGCACGGCGTCGGCCACGGTTTCCGCGGCCACCGGCTGGATCATGAATTCCTGGATGTCGATCGGGTTATCGGCATGGGCGCCGCCGTTGACGATGTTCATCATCGGCACCGGCAGGACGCGGGCAGTCGGGCCACCGATATAGCGATAGAGCGGCACGCCCTGCTCTTCCGCCGCCGCCTTGGCGACCGCCATCGAGACGCCGAGGATCGCATTGGCACCCAGGCGCGCCTTGTTGGGCGTGCCGTCCAGCTCGATCATCTGGGCGTCGAGGGCGAGCTGGTCTTCCGCGTCCTGGCCGACCAGGGCGTCGAAGATTTCGGTGTTCACGGCGTCGACCGCCTGTTGCACACCCTTGCCGCCATAGCGGGTGCCGCCGTCGCGCTTCTCGTTCGCCTCGTGGGCGCCGGTCGAGGCGCCCGAGGGCACGGCGGCGCGGCCGAAGGCGCCGGATTCGAGGACCACGTCCACTTCGACGGTCGGGTTGCCGCGGCTGTCCAGGATTTCGCGGGCGTGGATGTCGACGATGCCGGTCATTTCAATTCCTCGAAGTCAGTTCTGCTGCTTGGCGTAATAGGCCTTGGTCAGACGGTCGAGATCGACGAGGCCCGAAAGGATGCCCTCGATCTTGTCGACCGGCACCATGTTCGGCCCGTCGGACGGGGCCGTATCCGGATTCTCGTGCGTCTCCATGAAGACGGCGCCGACGCCGACCGCGAGGGCGGCCCGGGCCAGCGGCTCGACGAAGCGGCGATCACCGCCCGAAGTGGCGCCCTGGCCACCCGGCTGCTGCACCGAATGGGTGGCGTCGAACACCACGGGGCAGCCCGTCTCCGCCATGATGGGGAGCGAGCGCATGTCGGAAACCAGCGTGTTGTAGCCGAAGGAGGCACCGCGTTCGCACACCAGCGTATTGAAATTGCCGGTCGATTCGATCTTGGCGACCACGTTCTTCATGTCCCAGGGGGCGAGGAACTGGCCCTTCTTCACGTTGATCGCCTTGCCGGTTTCGCCAGCGGCGAGCAGAAGGTCGGTCTGCCGGCACAGGAAGGCCGGGATCTGGAGGACGTCGACCACCTCGGCGACCGCCTTGCACTGATCGGGCAGATGGACGTCGGTGATCACCGGAAGGTCCAGCGTCTGCTTGATCTCGGCGAAGATTTCCAGCGCCGCTTCCATGCCGATGCCACGGTTCGACTTGACCGAGGTGCGGTTCGCCTTGTCGAAGCTCGACTTGTAGATGAGGCCGAGGCCGAGGCGGCCGCAGATCTCTTTGAGGCGCGTCGCCATGGCGAGGGCGTGGTCCCGCCCCTCCATGGCGCAGGGCCCAGCGATCAGGGTGAAGGGCAGATCGTTGCCGATGGTCAGCTTGCCGACGGTGACGTGGCGCGGCTCGGTCATCTGCCTTCTCCTTATAGCTCAGACCAGACGGGACTGGTCAACGGCGGCCTTGATGAAGCTGGCGAACAGGGGATGCGGGTCGAAGGGCTTCGACTTCAGCTCCGGATGGAACTGTACGCCGACGAACCAGGGGTGATCCGGGATCTCGACGATTTCCGGCAACTGGCCGTCCGGCGACAGGCCGGAGAACAGCAGGCCGCATTTCTCCAGCGCCGGAACATAGTTGATGTTCACTTCGTAGCGATGGCGGTGACGCTCGCTGATCGCCGTGGTGCCGTAGATCTCGGCGACCTTGGACCCCGGCTTCAAGGCAGCGTCATAGGCGCCGAGGCGCATGGTGCCGCCGAGGTCGCCGCCGGCCGCGCGCATCTCACGCTCGTTGCCGCGCACCCATTCGGTCATCAGGCCGACCACCGCCTCGTCGCAGGGGCCGAATTCGGTCGAGCTGGCGTGGCGGAAACCGGCCAGGTTGCGGGCCGCCTCGATCACCGCGATCTGCATGCCGAAGCAAATGCCGAAATAGGGCACCTTGTGATTGCGGGCGAAATTGGCCGCCGCGATCTTGCCTTCGACGCCGCGATAGCCGAAGCCGCCGGGCACCAGGATTCCGTCCACCTCTTCGAGATGGGCGACCGCGTTTTCCTTTTCGAAGGTCTCGGACTCGATCCACTCGAGGTTGACCTTCACATTGTTGGCGATGCCACCGTGATAGAGGGCTTCGGCCAGCGACTTGTAGGCGTCTTTGAGGCCCGTGTATTTGCCGACGATGGCGATCGTGACCTCGCCCTGCGGCTTGGTCCAGCGGCGATGGATCTCCTGCCAGCGCTCCAGGCTCGGCGCCGGCGCGCTCAGGCCGAAGGCTTCCAGGATGCGGTCGTCGAACTTCTCGGCGTGATAGGAGATCGGCACTTCGTAGATCGAGCCGACGTCGAGCGCCTGGATCACGTTCTCCGGCCGGACGTTGCAGAACAGTGCGATTTTCTTCCGCTCGCTCTCCGGCACTTCGCGGTCGCAGCGGCACAGGATGATGTTCGGCTGGATACCGATCGAGCGCAGTTCCTTGACCGAATGCTGCGTCGGCTTGGTCTTCAACTCGCCGGCCGAGGGGATATAGGGCACCAGGGTCAGGTGGACATAGACCGCATGCTGGGGCGGCAGATCGTTGCCGAGCTGGCGGATCGCCTCAAGGAACGGCAGGCTCTCGATGTCGCCGACGGTGCCGCCGATCTCGACCAGGACGAAATCCGTGTCGTCCGTATCGGCCAGGACGAATTCCTTGATGGCGTCGGTGACATGGGGAATCACCTGCACGGTGCCGCCCAGATAGTCGCCCCGGCGCTCCTTGGTCAGGATCGTCTGATAGATGCGGCCGGTCGTGACATTGTCCGACTTCCGCGACGGCACGCCGGTGAAGCGCTCGTAATGGCCGAGGTCGAGGTCGGTTTCCGCCCCGTCGTCGGTGACATAGACCTCACCGTGCTGATAGGGGCTCATGGTCCCCGGATCGACGTTGAGATAGGGGTCGAGCTTCCTCAGACGGACGGAAAAGCCCCGAGCCTGCAGCAGGGCACCGAGTGCCGCCGAGGCCAGACCTTTGCCGAGCGAGGAGACCACGCCGCCGGTGATGAAGATGAACCGCGCCATGGGCGAACAACATACCAAAAGGCGCCGTCGCTACTCAACGACGGCGCGTTGAACCAAGGGTTTCCGTCAGTTTGCCGGCGCCGTCGGCGGCGCGCTCGGGGCTGCTGCCGGTGCGGGGGCCGAATCGGTCGCCGGCGCAGGGGCTGCCGGAGCGGTCGAAGCGGGGGCCGGAGCCGGCGTCGAGCCGTTCGGCACGGCCGGGGCCGCGGGCTCGCTCGGCACGATTGTCGGGGCCTGCTGCTGCTCGATCCGGTCGACGATCGAGCCGCTGTCGCCGTGATGGGCGAAGAAGGTCAACGCCAGCGACGTGAGCATGAACAGGCCGGCCAGGATGCCGGTCGTCCGGGTCAGGAAATTGGCCGCGCCCCGGGCCGACATGAAGCCGCCACCACCACCGCCGATGCCGAGGGCGCCGCCCTCCGACTTCTGGATCAGGACGACGCCGATCAGAGCGACCGCCAACAGCAGGTGAATGACGAGCAGGAATGCCATGGCTGATCCGATAAATGGGGCCGGGCGCCGTGCGCCCTCGTTGGCCCGGGTACATACACGTTTGTCGACCGCTTTGCCAGTTTCGCGGCGCAGGGTTCCCCCGCGCCGCCTTCATGGCGCGGCAAGGTCAGCGGG
>JAYSCC010000071.1:0-9639 GCA_041915065.1 Zavarzinia sp. | reverse complement strand
GGCGCTTTCGCGCGATTCCATGACCAGGAAGGCACCGGCGGAGCCGAGCGCCATGCCGGCGTGCGGGCGGCGCCAGAAGGGCAGCGCCGGGTCTTCCAGCAGATAGCCGCCCGATTGATAGAGCAGGGCGATGTCCCGGCGCGAGGCGTTGAAGGCGCTGCCGACCAGGAAGAGCTCGGCCTGGCCGCCCTGGATCCGCTCGAAGGCGACGCGCACGGCATCGACACCGGCGGCTTCCTCGCCCATGAAGGTGCGGCTGGAGCCCGAGACGCCGAGCACGATCGAGATATTACCGGCGAAGAGATTGGGCAATTGCGCCAGGAACAGGGTCGGGCGCAGTTCGGTCTGGAGCTGTTCCGCCAGGACGTTGCCGTCGCTGACGCCGGAGAGGGCGCGCAGGATCGCTTCGTCCACCGCCTCGTCGCGCTCGCCGCCGCCGACCCCGACCATCAGGTTGATCTGCTTCAGCAGCGCTTCGTTGCCGAGCAGGCCGGCCTGTTCCATCGCCATCGCGGCAGCGACGCAGCCCGACAGCATGAAGGGGCCCATGGCCCGCTGGTCGCCCCGCTTCGGAATGAACTTGTCGAGTGCCGGCAGGCTCATCGAATGGACGGTGAAGGGCGGCAGGAATTCGGTATTGGCCGCCGCCTCGATCGCCGCCTTGTCGTGCAGGCCGGTCCAGGTCGCTTCCAGATCCTGGCCGAGGGGCGAGAGCAGCCCCTGGCCGGTGATCCAAACTTCGCGCGTCATGGCGTATTACCTCGATCGAAGCCCGGATGGCCGGCGGCCGCAACGAAGCCGAGCATTTTTTCCCGAAGCTCGGGCGATGGGAAGGGGACGACGCGGTAGCGGATCTCGGCATCCGCCACCGTCTTGCCGTCCTTCAGGATGCGCGCCTCGCACACGGCATAGCCCGAACCTTCGTGGATCAGCTTGCTGTGCACTTCGAGTTCGTCGCCGGGCACGATGAAGGCGCGGAACTTGGCCCGGTCGGCCTGGGCCAGGAAGGCCATCTTGCCGTAGTCGTTACGGGCCAGGATCATGTGCCCGCCGGTCTGCGCCATGCATTCCAGGAGAAGCACGCCGGGCATCAGGGGATGGCCCGGGAAATGCCCCTCGAAGACGGGCGATTCGCGGGGCACCTCGCAACGGGCCGTGACCGTGCCGGCCGCAGCATCCATGGCCAGGATGCGGTCGACCATCTGGAAATATTCGAGGCGCATGATGCCGCCCCGGTCAGCCCTTGGCGGCGCGCAGCTCGTCGATCTTGGCGGCCAGGTTCGACATGATGAAATAGTCTTCGGTCGAGGCGCGGCCCTCGTTCACTTCCTTCATCCAGGCTTCGACCGGCATCTTGATGCCGAACTTCTTGTCGATGGCGAAGGTGACGTCGAGGAAATCGAGGCTGTCGATGCCGAGGTCGTCGATGGCGTGGCTCTCGGGCGTGATGGTGTCGCGCTCGATGTTGCAGGTTTCGGCGATGATGTCGGCGATGGCGTCGAACGTGTCGGACATGGGAAGGAGGCCCTCAGGGGTCGAAAATATGGGCGCAAGTTAAGGAGTGCGCCCGAATATTGCAATCGCGCTCGGTGCAGGGCGGGTCTGACTCAGGATTCTACCCAGGCGCGCACCAGGTGATGGGCGATGGCGAGCGGCGGCGGCAGGGCGAGATCGGGGTTGCGGCCGGCGAGTGCGGCGGCGCACTCCGCCTTGTCGAACCAGCGGGCGTCGTCCAGTTCCTCGCCGTCGACCGTGATCGTCTCCGACTCGGCCTCGGCGAAGCAGCCGATCATCAGGGACGAGGGGAAGGGCCAGGGCTGGGCCGCGAAATAGCGGACGGGGCCGACGGCGATGCCGGCCTCTTCCTTCACTTCGCGGCGCACCGCCTCCTCGACCGACTCGCCGGGTTCGACGAAGCCGGCCAGCGCCGAATAGAAGCCGGGCGGGAATTTCGGCTGGCGTCCCAGCAGGCAGCGCTCGCCCCGCGTCGCCAGCATGATGACCACCGGATCCGTCCTCGGAAAATGCTCGGCGCTGCAGCCGGGATTGGTGCAGAGACGCGACCAGCCGGCCGTCTTGGGCACGCTGGGGGCGCCGCATTGGGCGCAGAAACGGTGGCGGTCGTGCCAATCGACGATCGCCTTGGCCTGGGCCGCGATCGCCGAATCGGCGGCCGAGAGCGACATCGCCGCCGCGCGCAGATCCTGGAAACGGCCGAGCCCGGCGAGCGGTCCGCCCTTGGCCGGGTCCGGCCCGTCCGAAAGATCGACCGCGAAGACCGCCGAATCACCCTCGAGCCCGAGGAAGACCGGCGGCGGGGCGGAGGCGGCGAGCGCATCGGTCAGGCCCGGGCGCATCAGGCCCAGTATCATCTTACCGTCCTGTTCGATCACGAAAGGCCGGGTCCGCCACAGCGGCAGGATCAGCGAATCGGGCGAGCGCCACTGGGCTGCCAGCCAGTCCTCGTCCTTGCGCTTCTCCGAGGCACGGTCGAGCGGATTGCCGGCGAAAGTGATCGCGGCGCTGGCTTCGAGCATGGGGAATTCCTTATCGCGGCGGGGTCGGCTTCTGGCCGGTATCGTTCTGCGTCGTCGATACATTACCCGGCGGCTGGCGCAAGCGCCGTTCGCATTCCGAAGCCTTGAATTGCAGATCACGCAGCGCCGTGCCCTGGTCCGGCAGGGTCGGCTCGCAGCGCTTGGCCAGTGCCAGCCACATGCGGTAGCGCGCATTGGCGCCGGCATCGGCCGCAGGCGCTACGGCTTCCGCGGGGGCTTCGACCTCCGGCGGCAGGGGCGGCGGATCGGCGGGGGCGGTGGCGAGGTCGTTCCGCGTCAGGTCGTCGGGCTGGCGCGCCACCGTCCAGGAGGAGCCGCCGTCGTCCGACTGGTAGAGGGCGACACCGTCGCTGGCCAGGAGGACATCGCCCCACAGCGCCAGCTTGTAGCCGTTGGCGTCATAGGGCGAGGGGGAACCGGCGAGGCGGTCCAGGCAATCCTCGAGCGCGAGGCTGCGCGACGATTCCCATTTCTCCTTGATCAGGCGGCGGCAGCCGGCGGTGGGATCGTCGGTTGCTCGGGCAGGTGCGGGCGCGAGCAGGCCGGCGAAGGCCAGCGCCATCGCCGCCGCAAAGCCGGTGCTGCCTGCGATCGTCCGTTCCATGACGCCACTGTTGCGCCGAAGCCCGCTGCCGTCCATCGCCATCGCACCCGCAAGTGCTTCTGATTCAAGGGGTTCGCGCCGATTCGCGCAAAGCCCTTGCCGAAAGCGGCGGCTTCGACCATATAGAGCGCGGGAGGTTGGCGGTGGACAGGTCCCTCGCCAACCCGGTCAGGTCCGGAAGGAAGCAGCCGTAACGAACCGGACTTGGGTCGTTGTCCAGCCTCCCACCCGAACCCCGCAAGCCCCGCTTGCGGGGTTTTGCGTATCCGCCGATTGCGGATGGCGGTGCGCCCCGCCACAATCGCCCGCGATGACCGACACCCCGATGATAGACGCCCCGATTCCGGCGGAACAACCCGCCGAGCCCTACCGCGTCCTGGCCCGGAAATACCGGCCCTCGACCTTCGCCGAGCTGATCGGTCAGGAGGCGATGGTCCGCACCCTGACCAACGCCATCGCGGCAGGTCGCCTCGCCCATGCCTTCATGCTGACCGGCGTGCGCGGGGTCGGCAAGACCACCACCGCCCGTATCATCGCCAAGGGCTTGAACTGTATCGGCCCGGACGGCAAGGGCGGCCCCACGGTCGAGCCCTGCGGTGTGTGCGCCAATTGCGTCGCCATCGCCGAGAGCCGGCACATCGACGTTCAGGAGATGGACGCCGCCAGCCGGACGGGCGTGAACGACATCCGCGAGATCATCGAAGGCGTTCGCTTCGCCCCCGTGCAGGCGCGCTACAAGATCTACATCATCGACGAAGTGCACATGCTCTCGACCAGCGCCTTCAACGCCCTGTTGAAGACGCTGGAAGAGCCGCCGCCCCATGTGAAATTCATCTTCGCCACCACCGAGATCCGCAAGGTCCCGGTCACTGTGCTGTCGCGCTGCCAGCGCTTCGATCTTCGCCGGATCGAGCAGGACCGCCTGGTCGCCCATCTGGCCGGCATCGCGGAAAAGGAAGGCGCCAAGGTCGCCCCCGCGGCCCTCGCCCTGATCGCCCGCGCCGCCGAAGGCTCGGTGCGCGACGCCCTCTCCCTGCTCGACCAGGCAATCGCCCACGCTGCCGCCGATGTCGACGAAGGCGCCGTCCGCGACATGCTGGGCCTGGCCGACCGGGCGCGGGTGTTCGACCTCTTCGAGATGGTGATGCGGGGCGATGCCAAGGCTGCCTTGACCGAATTGGGCGATCAATACGACACCGGCGCCGATCCCGCGGTGGTGCTCCAGGACCTCCTGGAACTCAGCCATTGGTTGACCCGGCTCAAGATCGTGCCCGAGGCGGCGGGGGAGGCAACGGCCTCCGAACACGATCGCAAGCGCGGCCTCGACCTCGCCAAGGCGCTGTCCATGCCGGTGCTGGCCCGGGCCTGGCAGATGCTGCTGAAGGGCCTCGGCGAAGTGCGCATGGCGCCGAGCCCCCTGTCGGCGGCCGAGATGATCCTGATCCGCCTCGCCTATGCCGCCGACCTGCCGCCGCCGGCCGACCTGGTGAAGCAATATCTGGACGAGCGGGCCTCTCAGGGCCCGGCACCACGCGCGCCCTCGGGCGGGGGCGGCGGGGCGCAGGCGATCGCCGTGGCGGCGCCGCTCGCGGTCCGTCCGGCGCCGAGCAGCGAACGCGCGCCGGTTGCCGCCGCCGGCAATGTCGTGCAGCTCTACGCCAAGCCGGATCCGCAGGATTTCGCGGCCCTGGTCGCCCTCTTCGCCGAGAAGCGCGAGGCGATCCTGCACGCCCATCTGATGAACGATGTGCGCCCGGTCGAATTCGCCCCGGGCCGTCTGGTCGTCCACCTCGATCCCAAGGCGCCGCGCGGGCTGCTCCGCGATGTCGCCGACAGGTTGAAGCAATGGACCGGGCGGCATTGGTCGATCGATACCAGTGCGGCCACCGGCGAAGCGTCGCTGGGCGAGAAGGCGCGGGGCGCCCAGGCCGCGCTGCTCGACCGTCTGAAGGCCTCGCCCGAGGCCAAGGCGCTCGAAGCGGCCTTCCCTGGCGCCCGCCTGCTCGAAATGCGCGAGCGCCGGCGCCAGGGCCTGAGCGGCCCGGTCGAGGACGAGCCCGAAGAGAACCAGGACGACGAGGATGCCCCGATCCTCGACATTTTCGATCTCGAGATGGAAGAGGACTGAGCCCATGAAGCTCGACGAAATCCTGCAGCAGGCCCAGGCCATGCAGGCCAAAATGGCGGAGATGCAGAACAACCTCGACACGGTCGAGGTCGAGGGCCGTTCGGGCGGCGGGCTGCTGACCGTCACCATGACCGGCAAGGGCGAAGTGAAGCGGGTCAAGATCGACCCCAGCCTGATCGTCGCCGACGAGGCCGAAGTGCTGGAAGACCTGATCGTCGCCGCCCATCGCGACGCCAAGAGCAAGGTCGAAGCCAAGCTCGCCGAGGCGATGCAGAAGGCGACCGCCGGCATGGGCCTGCCGCCGGGCATGAAGCTGCCCTTCTGATGGCCTCTGCCGGGCCCGAGAGCGGCGGCGCCCTCGACCGCCTGATCCAGCTCCTGGCCAAACTGCCGGGGCTCGGTCCCCGCTCGGCCCGGCGCGCGGCGCTCCAGCTCCTGATGCGGCGCGAGAGCCTGCTGGCGCCCCTGGCCGCGGCGATGACGGAAGCGCTGAAAAGCGTGAAGGCCTGTTCGGTCTGCGGCAATCTCGACAGCAGCGATCCCTGTGCCGTGTGCCGCGACCCGTCGCGCGATCCGGCCGTGATCTGCGTCGTCGAGACCGTGGGCGACCTCTGGGCGATCGAACGTTCCGGCGCCTTCCGCGGGCGCTACCATGTGCTGGGCGGGCATCTTTCGGCGATCGACGGCATCGGGCCCGAAGACCTCCACATCGGCCAGCTCCTCGACCGCCTGGCAGCGCCGGTGCGCGAGGTCGTGCTGGCGCTCAATGCCACGGTCGACGGCCAGACCACGGCCCATTACATCGCCGACGTGATCGCCGACCGGGGCGGCGTCCAGGTCACCGGCCTCGCCCAGGGCGTACCGGTCGGCGGTGAACTCGACTATCTCGACGATGGCACCCTGGCCGCGGCGCTCCGCGCCAGACGGCCGAGCGGCGGCTAGGCACCGGGAGGAATTCCATGCGGGTAGTCGTCTTGGCGGTACTGCTGGCCCTGGGGGCGATGCCGCAGGCTTGGGCCGGCGATCGTTGGCTCGGCAGCTGGACCGTGAGCGGGGCCGAGAAGGCGCCTTGGGCCGCGACAAACTACCCCGACGAAATCGCCGAGATGGCGAAGCTGAAAGGGATGACGATCACCTTCAAGGCGCGCGCGGTGATCGCCAAAGGTTCGGTCCTCGGCTGCACCGATGCCCAATACGAGGCGACACGCTTCCCGGCCGATACGCTGTTCCAGGGCGCTCTGGACGAGGGCCGCCAGGTCGAGGAGGCGGCGATCCTGGGCTTTGCACCGGGCGAGGTGCCCGGTTTCGACATCGATTGCTCGACCGGCGTGTTCTCCTACCACTTCAAGGACCGGGACACGGTGCTCTTCGCCCTCGACAACGTGATCTACACGTTGAAGCGGAAGAAATAAGCATCAATAGGCGATCGCCACGATCTCCAGGCTCTCGGCGCCCTGGGGCGTGCGCACTTCGACCACGTCGCCCACCTCGGCCTTGAGCAGGGCGCGGGCGACCGGCGAGATCCAGGATATTTCGCCCTGTTCCGAACGCGCCTCGTCGGTGCCGACGATGCGGATGGTGCGCTCGACGTCGTCGTCGCCGACATAGGTGACGGTCGCCCCGAAAAAGACCCGGCTCTTGTTCTTCTGCTGCGCCGGATCGACCACCGTGGCGCCTTCGAGCCGCTTGGTCAGAAAGCGGAGCCGGCGGTCGATCTCGCGCAGCCGCTTCTTGCCGTAGATATAATCGCCGTTCTCCGAACGGTCGCCGTTGCCCGCCGCCCAGGAAACCACCTCGACCACCTTGGGCCGCTCGACCCGGGTCAGGTGACGCAGCTCGTCCGACAGCCGGGCGTAGCCTTCGGGGGTGATGTAGTTCTTGGGTCCGGTTTCGGGGGTCATGGCTTGGCGATGGTAGCGCCTGGCCGGCGGCGGCGCTATTCCGCCGCCCGGTTCCAGCCCGCGGCCGGCTGCACGGCGATTTCGGAGGCGGTCGACTTGATGCGGTTCTGGCCGTCGACATAGACGAGCTTGGCGGCGAAGCCCGGCAGTTCGGCTTCCTCGACCTCGACATAGGCGGCGATGATCAGGATGTCGTTCTTCTGGGCCTTGCGGGCGGCGGCGCCATTGAGAGAGATGACGCCCGAGCCGCGTTCGGCCCGGATGATATAGGTGGCGAAGCGCTCGCCGTTGTTCACGTTGTAGATCTCGATCTTCTGCAAGGGCAGCAGGCCCGAGGCTTCGAGCAGGTCCTCGTCGATCGCGCAGGAGCCTTCGTAGTCGAGTTCGCAGTGGGTCACGGTGACGCGGTGCAGCTTGGCCTGCAGCATGGTGCGGCGCATATATTGTTCCTCCCCGGGGTTTTCCCTGGTCCGGCGCCCTCCTAGCATTGCCTGCCGCGCTGCACAAGGCGGCCTCGCTTGACGGCGCCCCGGGGACATCTTACCTAAAGCCCATGGCAATCCGTCCCATCCTCGTGGCACCCGATCCGCGCCTGAAACAGAAGTCGAAACCCGTCGAGGTCTTCGACGACGGGCTTCAGCGCCTGATCGACGACATGTTCGAGACCATGTACGACGCGCCGGGCATCGGCCTCGCGGCGGTGCAGGTCGGCGTGGCCGTGC
Organism: Zavarzinia sp.; assembly: GCA_041915065.1. GTDB lineage: Bacteria > Pseudomonadota > Alphaproteobacteria > Zavarziniales > Zavarziniaceae > Zavarzinia. The sequence continues at coordinate 1,726 of JAYSCC010000071.1, read as the reverse complement.
GCCTCCTGGTGATCGATCTCGCCCGCGAGGGGGAGGAGAAGGCGCCCCGCGTCTTCATCAATCCCGAAGTCACCTGGACCTCGGCCGACGAGCTGTCGACCTATGAGGAAGGCTGCCTCTCGGTGCCCGAGCAATATGCCGAGGTGGTGCGCCCGGCCCGTGTTCGCGTCGCCTACCGCGACCGCACGGGCGAAGCGCATGAAGAAGAGATGGACGGTCTGCTGGCGACCTGCATCCAGCACGAGATGGATCATCTCGAAGGCGTGCTCTTCGTCGACCACCTGTCTTTCGCCAAGCGCAGCATGTTGCTCCGCAAGGTCGCCAAGGCCCGGAAGCTCGCCAAGGCCGGCGCCTGACCGGCCCTGAGCCCAATGGGGCCGAAGCCCGAGGAATGAACGCCGTGTCCCGCCTTCGCCTCGCCTTCATGGGCACGCCCGATTTCGCCGTGCCGACGCTCCAGGCCCTGATCGCGGCCGGCCACGAGGTCGCCGCCGTCTACAGCCAGCCGCCGCGCCCGGCCAACCGCGGCCACAAGCTGACGCCGTCGCCCGTCCATCGCGCCGCCGAGGCCGCGGGGATCGAGGTGCGCACGCCGCGGACGCTGCGCGATGTCGAAGAGCAGGCGAAATTCGCCGCCCTCGGCCTCGATGCCGCCGTGGTGGTCGCCTATGGCCTGATCCTGCCCGCCGCGGTGCTGTGGGCGCCGCGTCTCGGCTGCTTCAATCTCCATGCCTCGATCCTGCCGCGCTGGCGCGGTGCCGCGCCGATCCAGCGCGCCATATGGGCCGGCGACGACGAGACCGGGGTCGCCGTCATGGCCATGTCGGAAGGGTTGGACGAAGGCCCGATCGTGCTCGAAGAGCGGATCGACATCGGCCCGGCCGACACGGCGGGCACCATCCACGATCGTCTTTCCGCGATCGGCGGGCCCTTGATGGTCGATGCCCTGGCCCTGCTCGCGGCCGGGCGGGCCAGGCCCAGGCCCCAGGCGGCAGAGGGAATCACATACGCCCGCAAGATCCTGAAGGAAGAGGCGAAGATCGATTTCGTCCAACCGGCCGAGGCGGTCGACTGCCAGATCCGCGCCCTCTCGCCCGCTCCCGGCGCCTATACCGAGATCCTGGGCGAGCGCTGTAAGATCCTGCTGGCCGAACCTTTGCCGGAAGAGGGGCGCGACGTGGTGCCCGGCACCGTGCTGGACGGTGATCTGACGATCGCCTGCGCCACCGGCGCGGTGCGCCCCCTGATCGTCCAGCGGGCCGGGCGCGGGCCGGTGAGCCGGGCCGAATTCCTGCGCGGTTTCGCCGTTCCGGCGGGCACCGTGGTCGGCTGACCCATGCCGCGCTACCGCCTGCTGGTCGAATACGACGGCGGCGCCTTCTCGGGTTGGCAACGCCAGGACGGCCTGCCGACGGTGCAGGGGGCGATCGAGGATGCCCTCGCCATGCTGAACGGCGGCGAGCCGGTCACTCTTCACGCTGCCGGCCGGACCGATGCCGGCGTCCACGCCACCGGCCAGGTCGCCCATGCCGACATTTCCCGTTCCTATGCGGACGAGCGGGTGCGCGACGCGCTGAATTTCTACCTGAAGCCGGTGCCGGTGGCGATCCGCGAGGCGGCCGCGGTGGGCGAGGATTTCCACGCCCGCTTCCAGGCGATCGCGCGCCACTACCGCTACCGCATCCTGGCTCGTCGGCCGCCGCCGGCCTATGACCGGGGCCGGGTC
>JAYSCC010000070.1:0-9641 GCA_041915065.1 Zavarzinia sp. | reverse complement strand
ATCACCCCGTCGTCTCGGCCCCGGACGATCCGCTCAGCGCCGGCTGGAGCGGCGAGACGGGCTTCGTGCACGACGTGGTGGCACGCCGGCTCGGCGACTCGCTCCGCCAGTCGGAAATCTATTTCGCCGGGCCGCCGCCCATGGCCGAAGCCCTGCAACGCCTGCTCATGCTCGACATGAAGGTCCCCTACGAACAGATCCACTTCGACCGTTTCTTCTAAGGGGTCTTCATGGCCGACAATCCGGAAATCGGCCGGCGCATCCTCGCCGCCGGCATCGCCACCAATTGCCATGACCTCGGCGAGGGACAGCCGGTCGTGCTGATCCACGGTTCCGGCCCCGGGGTCTCGGCCTATGCCAACTGGCGCCTCACCATGCCGGCGCTGGCGAAGAGGATGCGCGTGGTGGCGCCCGACATCCTGGGCTTCGGCTATACCGAGACGCCGCCGGACACGCGCTTTTCGATGCCGCTCTGGCTCGATCATCTGATCGGCATCATCGATGCGCTCGACCTCGGCCGGGTCGATATCGTCGGCAATTCCTTCGGTGGCGCCCTCGCCCTGGCGCTGGCCGCCAAGGCGCCGGAACGGGTCGGCAAGCTCGTACTCATGGGGGCCGCCGGGATCGACTTCCCGATCACCGACGGGCTCGATATGGTTTGGGGCTACCAACCCTCGATCGAGACCATGCGCCAGATGATCGCCCTCTTCTCTTACGACCAGTCGCGGGCGACCGAGGAACTGGCGACGCTCCGCTACAAGGCCAGCATCCGGCCCGGCGTGCAGGAAGCCTTTTCTGCCCTCTTCCCGGCGCCGCGCCAGCGCTGGGTCAGCGCCTTGGCGACGCCGGAACCCGAGATCGCCGCAATCGACAAGCCGGCCCTGATCGTCCACGGTCGCGAAGACCGGGTGATCCCGCCGAGCAACGCCGAACGCCTGTTCCGCCTGCTGCCCAGGGCGGAGCTCCATATGTTCGGCCAATGCGGCCATTGGACCCAGCTCGAACACGCCGACCGCTTCAACAGCCTGGTGGGCGACTTCCTGGCAGGTGCAGTATGATCCGGCCCCGTTTTCTGCTGGGTGCCGCCCTGGCGGCCGCCCTCGCCCTGCCCGCCCTGGTCCGCCCCGCACTGGCGGGCGCCGGCTGGGTCGACGAATGGCGCGCCCTGGCCGCCAAGACAGGCTTCGAAGGCCACAAGAAATTCGCCGAACTGCTGGCCGATCCCGACGCCATCGCCCTGGTGAACGATTGGGACGCCTTCCGCGGTTACTCCGCCCGCTCCCTGGTGGCGGCGGCCAAGCTGCCGCCCGAATTGAAGCCGGGCCTGGAGATCACCGCGGCCGACGTCGGCAAATATCCCTGGCTCAAGGACTATCTGCCGAAGCCGAGCTACGACCGCCTGGTCTCGACCGACTGGTTTCGCTGGAAGAAGATCCGGATCGTGCCGACCACGCCCTATGTCGGCTCGCGCGCAAGGCTGGAAGCGACCAAGAAGGCCGGCGCCTTCACCATCAGCCCGAAAGGCGAACTGCTCGACGCCTCAGGCAAATTCGCCATGCTGACCGACGGCGGCCTGCCCTTCATGCACCCGAAGGACGGGCTCGAACTCTATTGGGCCTTCCTCGGCCGGGGCGTCGGCAACGACAATGCCTCGCTGAAACCGATGACGCTGCAAGCCTGCCTGCCCGACAACCGGGTGGAGCGGACCTATGTCATGCATCTCTGGTGGGAGAAGATGCACGGACGGGTCGACGTGCCCCCGCTCGGCGATATCCGCAGCGAGGACGACACCATCGAGGCGGGCTCGATCGTCTTCCTGGCACCGCGCGACATCAAGGGCCTGGCCGCCGTGCGACGGCGTTACGCCTCGGCCGACAAGCCGGACGATTTCATCTCCTATGTCCCGACGATGAAGCGCACCCGCATCCTCGGCGGCACCGATACCCAGGACCCGATGACCCCGGGCATCGAGGCGACCTGGGACGAATGGCGCCAGTCCTGGCTGAAGCCCGACCCGCGCAAGTTCGATTTCAAGATCGTGGGCGAGACTTTCATCTTGTCCCAGCCCGAGGTCGGCGAAGCCTATGACCCGGCGCAATATGCCGAAAACCAGTGCGAGATCGAAACGATCGACCTCGAACTGCGCCCGGTCTGGATCCTCGACGTCCTGGACAAGACCGGCAACTACACCTACGGGCGGCGCCGGCTCTATATCGACAAGGAACTGGAATACGCCCAGTACCAGGAAATGTACGACCAGCGCGGCAATCTCTGGCGCGTGCTGGACGACGCCCTGGACTTCCAGCCCAAGACCGGGCTCTGGATGGCGCGGAACTACGTGCTGTGGAACGCGATCGGCCACCGCTTCAACCGCATCACCATGGAGCCCGATTGGTCGATCCTGCAGCAGGACATGCGCCGCTTCATGGATATCGACCGGCTCAGAGACTATTGATCGGTGCTCGATGCCACCGCCCCCGGCAAGGGGGCGGTGGTGCGGACGGACACCGGACAGTTGATTCCATCAGGCTGCGTTGCGAAACCCAAGCCTGTGCGCAGCCATTGGTAGCAACATAAGGAGGATCGGAGCTTCCCCTACAAAATTATATGAGCAATGCTGATATTGTCTTCAGCACAGCCCAGGCTTAAGGAAAGGACCATGACTGCAATCACCTTCGGATCTGATCTCGGCCTTGCAGCTGGCAGGGAGGTGGGTCGGAGCATGCTCCCAACTCAGGCAACCCTTGCGGACTTCAAGGAGCTAGAGCACAAAGTCTTGGACCAAGCCGACGAAGTGGATGCACGCCTTATTAGCCTTACAGCAAGAATTCAGAGATTTGCCGATAATCGCAGCAAGGTTTGTAGAATACTCAGTGAGCTTCGCTCTATCAATGCTTTTTATATGGCAAAGTCCGCTGCCGATCAAATTTTGGACGGAGTCGATGATTTCATTAAAGAATTAGAAAATGCACCAATTCCAGAATATTTACCAAAGCCCAAAAAAATAGTCGCACGCCTTTTGTTAAAGAGATCTCATAGCCGATATTATGATATTATAAAGAAATTTTCGTCGGCCCGATCTTTGTGGAAAGACGAGCTGGAAAGAATTCGCCTTAGCGTGGCGGCAGAGCGCTCTGCCGCCATGAATGAAATTTCCTCCGGAGAAAAAGATTTATTGTTCATTTTTAACGAAATCGTAGAGAGATACGGCCTCACAGTATTGTCTGCAAAAATTAGTTCAGACGACGAACCTTTCGTAACGTTAGAGATCGGTGAGGTTATCGGTGAACGTGACGGAAACCAAGAAGGGCGCCTGATCTGCGCGATCAAACGCGATGTGTGGGAAATTAGCCCTGAGATGGCAGCCTCGGTCGGCTTGGAGCTGCGCACTGTACAATGAATCCGAAAGCTTTTTTTGTATTGGCGAAACGGTTGGCGGCGGGGTCAACGGAGGCAGATTTTCGAGCCTCCATACATGCAACTTATTACGCTACATACCATTGGTGTCAGCGCAAGATAGCGGATCAATCTGGTATGGACATCGGCCATAGCGAAGTCACAAGAAGGCTCCTATCCCTTCAGCATTTACCCGGAAACAAATATACTGAAGAAATTAGATGTATATGCCGGATATACAGTGACCTTTTAGCCCTCCGAAAGAAAGCGGACTATCGACTGGACCAAACTGTAACGCAAGCTGACGCCGAGAGAGCAATCTTCCTTTCCGAAATCGCGTTTCCTTAGATTTTTTAAGTCCCGTGGCGGCCGTTATGCATTTTCCTAAAGAAGAATGGGCAAGCCAAACCAAAGTGGTAAGAAATGCGACATCGGTGGCACTGCCAATGGCTTCATCAATGATACCCGAAATTCTCCCTTTACCTATTCGCATACAAATCATCTAATGGTTTCCCATCACCAATCATGGCCACATCCAGCCACGTCTGCTCAAGGCCGATGCTCTGACGCAGCGATATTTTCGCAGCATTCCCTTTAGAATTGGAATAGCTCGTCGACAAATCCGGCGCCCAGGTCAACTTGCCTTCGGAGCCATCCCACAATTTCTTCCCAAAGAACTGGTGCGGACGACGGGACTCGAACCCGTACTCCTCGCGGAGGCAGATTTTAAGTCTGCTTCGGAGGCTTCACAGGGCCTCATTAGACCTATCAAAGTCTGTTACTGACCGCAGATTTCTGCCATTCTTTCATCACAGCGTTTCACGCTGTCCCCCGCCCCTTCACGCACAAATGGGGGACAGGTGGGGGACAGACGTCGCAACAGACTGCACTTTTAGGCGAATCTGTTGCCCGATCAGGAGGCAGAAATGGCGGCGAAATGGATCACCTTGGCGCCAGGAATTCGGGCGCGGGAGCATGAGACCCGGAGGCATGGACCACGCCCCGATCGGTACTTTGTGCTCCGCCATCGTGCCGATGGAAGGCGGGCCGAGGAGGCCCTTGGGTGGGCATCAGAGGGTTGGACGCTGCAGAAGGCCCAGGAGCAGTTGGTACGCTTGAAGGAGGCTGGCCGGCTGGGCGAAGGAGAGACCAGCCTCAAGGAGAAGCGCGAGAAGGCCCGGCTTGCCAAGGAGGCGGACGCCCGCGCGGAGGCCGAGCGCGCGGAGACGGATCGGAAGCGCGCCAAACTGGAAAAAACGGTGGAGGAGTTGTGGATTCGCTATCTCGGGGAAGTGGTCGCAAACAATAAGGAATCGACCCGGCAAGAGAAGGTGAGGATTTGGTCCAACAAGATCAAACCGGCCATCGGGGCGATGATGGTGAAGGATGTAACACCGGAAGATGCCGCCGGCATTGTTCGGGCCTGCTTGAAGCTGAATGAAGAGGGCATTGTCGTCGGCGGCCGCGCCGAAGGTGGAAACGTTTACAGGCTGCTTAGGCATCTTTTCAGGAAGGCTTTGTTGTGGGGCTGGCGACCGCGCGAACTCGGGAACCCATTGGAAGGAACGCCCGAGCCGAAGGCACCTCGCCGCGAGCGGCTGCTTCGAGGAGCGGAGATCGGCGCGCTGATGAGGGCTCTCGAGCGGGCCAGAGAAGATCGGTCGGAGCTTGCCGTTGTGGTGCGGGTACTCGAGGCGGCAGTGGTGACGGGCTGGCGCGCTGGCGAACTAGTGACGCTGCGGCGCAGTTTTCTCCGGCCTGAAGAAGGAGTCGTGTTCTTATCGGACACGAAAACCGGTGCTTCTCCCCGCCCTGTAAGTGCGGCCTTTTTTGAGTTGATTGAACAGGTTGAACCGGCTCCTGGCGTCGATTGGGTGTTTTGGAAGCCAGAAGACACAGAGCAACATGTAACCTATTCCGTTGTTGAGAAGGCTCTTCGACGGGTCGTAGAAGGCGCCGGCCTTCAGGGCGTAACCCTCCATGTTATCCGCCACTGGTTTGCGACCCAGACAGCAAATAGCGTCTCCAACCCTCGCGTAGGGATGGCTTTGACTGGCCACCGATCCTATGCGGCGTATGTGCGATATCTGCACGCGGAAAAGGAACAAGCGGTCAACGTCGCGGGCGACATAGCGAGCTTGGCGATCCGGCACAGAGATGCGGTGGCCGGCGACGTCGTGAAGCTCCCTACTACGCGGAAGAAGGCTCCCTGAGCATCAACCGCAAAAATCACGCCAACTCATAATTAGCAATTCTCATACGTTGCATAATGGCAACAGGGCGACACAACAAATCATGGATCGTGTATTAGCAACGCTCATAGAATACTCGATAAAGTGGAATTTTATGAGCTTCGCCAATAGTATTACAGTGCAGATTTATTTCATCGCTTGATTATGAGTGTAACTCATTGGGGTGCTTGTTGACGTTTCACTTTATGCAGTCAAATTAGGTGACGACCTGTGAACACGAGGGCGTCATGCACCACGAATTCGTTGAAGAGCTGAGGCGGACACTGCCGCCCGTTTTCGCCGGCTCGAAGCTCGGCACGCTTACTGGAGGCGCCATTTGTTGGGCGACTATCCAGAACCGGCGCTCCCGCAAGGAGATTCCGGCGGCGTGCTTCGCCTATTCTGGCCGGCGCGTCTTGATCAATAGGAATCGCTTTTTGGACTGGTGGCTGGGCACCCTGCGCCCCGCCGCCTAGGACTGACCAAAGAAAAAGCCTGCGGTTGCAGCCGCAGGCCTTTCAGTCATCTCCATGTCATTTCGTCGTGTTGGGCACTGAAATGACTTTCACTTGACGAGGTCATCTTATGAGCTTCGATCATTATGGTCAAGGGCTTCAGCCCATCTCGGCGCCGATTTCCGCAGTTCTTCGGGACTGTGCGATCAATTTGGTTACCCGGCTGCACCGGATCGCGGCCGACCGGCGCCGCGGTTTTGACGAGCGGATCGAGGCCACCCGGAAGTCGAACGAGATCTGGCGCACTGCCGTCCTGGCGGGTGTCCTGCACCCGCTCGAGCGCCCTTGGCTTCGGTGAGGTGCGCCATGGATTATTCCGTCTCCCCTACCTATCGCACGCCGCCCCACAACATCGAGGCCGAGCAGGCCCTGCTGGGCGCCATCCTGGTCAACAACGAGACGGTCGGCCGGGTCTCCGAATTCCTTCTGGCGGAACATTTCTTCGAGCCGCTGCACCAGCGGATCTACGAGCACGCGGTGAAGCTGATCGAGCGCCAGCAGATCGCCAATCCGGTCTCGCTCCGCCCCTTCTTCGAGAGCGATCCGGCCATGGTCGAGATCGGCGGCCCGGCCTATCTCGCCCGCCTCGCCGCCAATGCGGTGACCATCATCAATGCCGGCGACTACGGAAGGGCGATCTACGACCACGCGGTGAAGCGCCAGCTCATCCAGGTCGGCGAGGAGATCGTGAACACGGCCTATGAGGCCGACATCGACAATCCGGCCGAGGACCAGATCCAGACCGCCGAAGATCGGCTCGCCGGCCTGCACTGCGGCCGGCACAACGATCAAACCCTTCGGTTCGCAGGCGAGATGGTTGCGGCCGAACTCGAGGCCGCCCGCCTCCGGCGGGAAGGTGGAAGCCCATCTGGATTGCCCGTTGGCTTCGCTGATGTCGATAACATGTTGGGCGGTATTCCGGCTGGTTGCTTGGTGATTTTGGCCGGCCGTCCCTCCATGGGCAAATCTGCTCTGGCCTCAAGTATCGCGCGGCAGGTTGCATCCCGCGGCACCGGCGTTGCTTTTTTCAGCCTCGAAATGTCGTCCGATCAGCTTGCGCAGCGTGTAGCCACTGAGATGGCCTATGCCGGCCGTGGCAGCGCCGGCTACAGCGACCTGCGGCGGGGCGCTCTCGACGACGAGACGCTTCAGCGCCTGGAGCGGGTTGCGATGCAGAACGCCGCCATGCCGCTGCTCTTTGTCACCGCGGCGTCACCGACGATGACAGCCCTCAAAAACAAGGCGCGGCAGGCGAGGCGCATGCTCCATCGGCGCGGGGCCGAGCTTGGACTAGTGGTTGTCGACTACCTGCAGCTTATCCGCGCTTCCGACCGATACCGCGGCGACAAAACTCGTGAAACGTCGGAGGTTTCCGCGGCGCTGAAGGCGCTCGCGATCGAGTTCGCTGTTCCTGTGATCGCACTGTCCCAGCTCTCGCGGCAGGTCGAGTCCCGCGAGGACAAACGCCCGCAACTCTCTGACCTGCGCGAGAGCGGCTCCATCGAGCAGGACGCAGACATTGTCATGTTCGTCTTCCGCGAGGAATACTACCTGCGTTCCGCCGAACCGACTGACGCCGTGAAACAGGCCGCTTGGATGGATAAGCTCGCGGCCGCAACCAACAAAGCAACCTTAATTGTTGCAAAGAATCGCATGGGCCCCTGCGGCTCCGTGGAGCTATTTTTCCACCCCGCCTCGGGTGCCTTCAGGAGCCTGCGGCCATGAGCATCGACGCTTCCAAGCGCGTGTGGCAGCACTCCAAGGCCAGCGGCTCCGCCCTGGTGCTGCTTCTCGCCCTGGCCGATCACGCTGACGATGCCGGCGAGGCTTGGCCGTCCCAAACCACTCTCGCCCGGCTCGCCAAGATCACCGACAGGCAAGTTCGAGCCCTTCTGCACGATCTTGTTGCCGCCGGCGAAATCGAGATCGTCGGGGAAGGTCGCCGCGGTGTGATCGTCTATCGCATTGCCTGCGGTGACGAGGCCGAGACCTCGACCCCGGAAGCCCGCTTCCGGACCCCGGAAGCTGACTTCCGCCCTTCTACCCCGGAAGCCGGCTTCCGCACCCCGGAACTCCACTTCCGGGGTGAAGACGCGACCCCGGAAGCCCACTTCCGGTCACCCCGGAAGCCCACTTCCGACGAACCATCAGGGAACCTCCAGCTCTCTGTTGAGGTCGCGTCCGCTCCCCCTGCTCTGTCGAAGGTCGATAAGCCACGAGACAAGGCGCCTCGCGGCGCCCGCCTTTCCTCCGATTGGAAGCCTGCCCCTGATCTGGCTGAGTGGGCCCGACTTAAGCGCCCCGACCTCGACCTTGACCAGGTTGCCGAGGGCTTCGTCGATTACTGGATCGGCCAGCCGGGCGAAAAAGGGCGAAAATCCGATTGGAATGCAACTTTTAGAAATTGGGTCAGGAAGGAACGCCAGACGTTCCCCAGCCGGCAGGTACCGGCGGCCCCGGCTCCGGTTCAGTTCGTCGACGGCGAATACGCAAAATGGCCAGGCCGGGTACAGGGGTGGGTCGAACGGGGTCAGTGGCTCTCCGATATGTTTGGACCTCCGCCCGGCTCGCCGGGGTGCCGGGTTCCGGCCGAATTCCTGTCCGCCATCCCCCAGAAGCCGCCCGCCGGGACGCGGTAACGCCCCAGGCCGGCACCCAGCGTCGGCCGGGGCGGAAACGTCGCTGTAGCGCGCTCTAAAGGGCCCTGCCGTCGAAATGAGTTTCGCTAATACTTAAGGTGTCGAGGCATATGCTCACCCTCACGGTCATTTCAAAAACTCATATTAAGTATTGATGCGACCATTAGATTTGCTCATTATTTAACATTCAGAACAATTTGTTGTTGACTTAGCCGATTTTCGATATGATCACCCCGGAAAGGGCTGGTCATGTCTCGGTTTCTTCGGTTCTTCGGCCTCGAGAAGCGGTCGGCAGGCTTCGATGGCCTGGCCGAAATCCTCCGGGTCGCCAGCGAGACATCGGCCGGCATCTCGGTCGATCCCTCCACCGCCCTTCGATACCCCCCGGTTCTCGCAGCCACGAAGCTGATCGCCGAAAGCGTCGCGCAGCTCCCTGTCCATCTCTATCAGAAGGTCGGCGAGGGCCGGCGCCGCGCCGATGATCACGAGGTCGAGGCTCTTCTTGCCCGCCTTCCCGCCCCGTGGGTGACGCCCTGGCAGCTCAAGGCTGACATGACCGCGCAAGCGGTGCTGACAGGCGAAGCATTCGCCCTGAAGATCCTCGCCGCTGACGGTCGCATCCTCGAGCTGATCCCGCTCAATCGTGGCGCAGTCACCGTCTCGACGGGTCCAGACCTCTCGCCGCTGTACCGCCTGACGCTGCCCGATGGCAGTCAGCGCGCCGTCGACCGGCGCGAAATCTTCCACCTCCGCGGCCTCGACGCCGGAACGGGCCGTCCCATCTCCCCGGTGCGGGAAGGCGCCGACGCCATCGGCCTCGGCATCGCCCTGGAACGTCATGCCGCACAGATCATGAAGCG
>JAYSCC010000069.1:0-9712 GCA_041915065.1 Zavarzinia sp. | reverse complement strand
CCATACCCGGTACCCGGAAAAATACCCGGAATTTGTTGCGCTGGGCCGGGCTCGACCGGGACATGTCGAGACTGATGATCGGGCCGATTGCCGCGAAAATCAACGCTATTGGGAGATCCTGGGACGCCCAGTGATCAAGGAATGGCGGAGAGGGTGGGATTCGAACCCACGGTACCCGCGAAGGTACAACGGTTTTCGAGACCGCCCCGATCGACCACTCTGGCACCTCTCCGCGAGACATCGGGTCGTCAAGGCGGGGAGAGATAGCCGAGGCGGGTTTCGGTTGCAAAGGAAAAATGCGGCGGCGGCGACGAGGTCAGCCCGGGCGGTTGCGGTGGTGGCGGATGTCGGGGGTTTCGCCGGCGATCAGCAGGCCCTGGTCGACGGCGACGGGAAGCTGATGCCGGCCGTCTTTCCAGGCGACGCTGCCGGGCGGGTAGATCCAATGGGTGAAATAGAGACTGCCGGGGGTCGCGACCGCCAGCTTTTCGAGCGGCCGGAAGTCTCGCCGGTTCACCGTCGCGAGCTGCGGTACGAGATTGATGTCGGTGGGCCCCCCGAGCGTGTGCGGGATGGCGTGGCCGCGATCGTAGAGGGCCCCGTTGCCGAGCGGAAAACCCTGCATACGCGATTTGTCCCGCTTCTCGCCGCTGCGGCCGCGACTGACGCCCCAGGCCGAGATCAGGCGTTCGAGACCGATGTCGAAGAGATAGGAAAAACCCGCCTGCCGGGTCTCGACAATCTCGGAATCGGGGCCAGGGCGATAGTCGTAGAGCCAGATGCGCGTGAGGCGCGGCAACAAGAGGTCCGCCAGCCTGTCGCCCCCGGCCGACCGCGGCAGGCTGCGGACCAGGGGAACCAGTGCAGCATATCGGTCCACGCTTCCTCCCATCGTCACAACCTATCATGGCAGCCCGGCCGATGCCATGACTCCGGCCGATGTCATGCGCGACCCCGCTTGCCGTGCAGGCCCCGAAGGCGACAATGGGCGGATGCGCCGTGCCACCGCCCTCGACGAAGCCCTGACGACCCTCGCCCCCACCCTGCCGGCGAAAGACCGGGCAGCCGTCGTGGACCGAGCGCTCGGCTCGCGGAAGACGGCGGCGGCCCCGGCCCCGGTGGCCGCCTGGGCGGCGCTGGTTTCCTATGCCCGGCATGGCTTCACCGATTACGATGCTTTGCTCGCTGAGGGCTACGGCTTCGAGGCGGCCCGGCACTTCGTCGAGGCGGCGGTGGCGGCGCGGCTGGCGGCCTGGGGTTGCCGGCGGCCGCTGGGCGGCGAAGACCGTTGACTTCGATTTCGCCGTCGCTATAGTGCGCGCTCTCGCGACGGGTGCGCCCGCCGCGCTCACCATGTTTGGGTCCCAGGTGGGTCAACTCGCCGGGATCTCGCCGCAAAAGACGGCAGCGGGTTGGTCGCACGTGCGACAGGGGCCCGCGTAAGAAGGACTGGGATTATGTTTGCGGTTATCAAGACCGGCGGCAAGCAGTACAAGGTCGCCGAGAACGATGTCATCTCTGTCGAACGCCTGGAAGGCGAAGCCGGCGCCACTGTGGCCCTGCCGGTTCTGCTGGTCGGCGAAGGCGAGACTGTCACCGTCGGCGCTCCGGTCGTTGCCGGCGCCACCGTCACGGCCGAGATCGTCGGCCAGGCTCGCGGCCCGAAGCTGATCGTCTTCAAGAAGCGCCGCCGCCAGAATTCGCGCCGCAAGAACGGCCATCGCCAGGACCTCACCGTCCTGAAGATCACCAGCATCGCCGTCGCCTGAAGCGCCCGGCCATAGGATCAGGAGCAGAACATGGCTCACAAGAAAGCCGGCGGTTCGTCCCGTAACGGTCGCGATTCCGACGGGCGACGCCTCGGGGTCAAGAAGTTCGGCGGCGAAGCCGTCATCCCCGGCAACATCATCATCCGCCAGCGCGGCACCAAGTTCCACCCGGGCTCCAATGTCGGCCTGGGCAAGGACCACACGATTTTCGCGCTGGTCCCGGGCACGGTGAAATTCGCCACCGGCAAGCTCGGCCGCACCTATGTGTCGGTCGAGGAACTCCCGGCGGCGGCTGAGTAACGGCCGCATGGTGCTGCGGCCTCTTCGGCCCGCGGCGCTGTAGCGGGATCGGAAGGGGCCCGGCACCTGCTGCCGGGCCCCTTTCCTTTTCAGGTCACCAGACGATGAAATTCCTCGACCGAGCCAAGATCTATATCCGCAGCGGCAACGGCGGCGCCGGCTGCGTCTCGTTCCGGCGCGAGAAATTCATCGAGTTCGGCGGCCCGGACGGCGGTGACGGCGGCCGCGGCGGCGACGTCGTGATCGAATGCGTGCAGAACCTGAACACGCTGCTCGACTACCGCTACCAACAGCATTTCAAGGCCGGCACCGGCGTCCACGGCATGGGCAAGGACCGCCACGGCGCGAACGGCGCCGACATCGTGCTGAAGGTCCCGATGGGCACCCAGGTGATGGACGAGGACGAGGAAGACATCCTCTTCGACTTCACCAAGCCGGGCGAACGTGTGGTGCTCGCCAAGGGCGGCAACGGCGGCTTCGGCAACGCCCATTTCAAGGGCCCGGGCAACCAGGCGCCGCGCCATGCCAACCCCGGCCAGGAAGGCGTCGAGATGACGCTGATCCTGCGCCTGAAACTGATCGCCGACGCCGGCCTGATCGGCCTGCCCAATGCCGGCAAGTCGACCTTCCTGGCCGCGACCTCCCGCGCGCGGCCCAAGATCGCCGACTATCCCTTCACCACGCTGAAGCCGCAACTCGGCGTGGTCGCGGTTGACGGCGAGGAATTCGTCCTGGCCGACCTGCCGGGCCTGATCGAGGGGGCGGCCTACGGCGTCGGCCTCGGCTCCGAATTCCTGGCCCATGTGGAACGCTGTAACGTCCTCCTTCACCTGGTCGACGGCACGGCGGAAGATCCCCAGGCGTCCTATCGCATGATCCGGCGCGAGCTGCGCGCCTATGGCGCCGACCTGATCGACAAGCCGGAAGTGATCGCCCTCAACAAGTGTGATGCCCTTTCCCCCGAAGAGATCGAGGAAAAGGCCAAGGCGATCGCCCGTTCCGCCCATGTCTCGCGCAAGGCGATCCACGTGATCTCGGGCCAGAGCGGCCAGGGTGTGACCGAACTCCTTCGCGCCGTGATCGGCCCGATCCGCGAGCGCCGCGCCGCGGACGCCCTGGAAAACCGCCCGGCGCGCGCGCCCACCCCGCCGGAGGCCTGGCGACCGTGACGTTCTGAAACCAGCACTCCGCCGTTTCAGAACCTCCTTCGCCAAGGCACCCGCCATGTTGCACGCCGAAGTCCAGAGCCTCACCACCGCCGACCGCCTGCGGGCGGCGACGCGCATCGTCGTCAAGATCGGTTCCGCCCTGCTGGTCGACCCGGCCACGGGCAAGCTGCGCCGCCAATGGCTCGAAGGCGTGGCCGACGATGTCGCCGCCGCCAAGGCGCGCGGCCAGGATGTCGTCATCGTCTCTTCGGGCGCGATCGCCCTCGGCCGGCGCCAGTTGGGCCTGCCCAAGGGCCCGCTCCGCCTCGAGGAGAGCCAGGCGGCGGCGGCCGTCGGCCAGATCCGCCTGACCCACGCCTGGCAGGAAGTGCTGGCCGGCCACGGCCTTTCGACCGCACAGATCCTGCTGACGCTGGACGATACCGAGAACCGCCGGCGTTACCTGAACGGCCGCTCCACCATGGCGACCTTGCTCGGCCTCGGTGCGGTTCCGGTGATCAACGAGAACGACACGGTGGCGACCTCCGAGATCCGCTATGGCGACAACGACCGCCTGGCCGCCCGGGTCGCCGAACTCGCCTCGGCCGATTGCCTGATCCTGCTCTCCGATATCGACGGGCTCTATACCGCCAATCCGAACACCGATCCCGCGGCGCAGCACCTGCCCCTGGTCAACGGCATCACGCCGGAGATCGAGGCGATGGCGGGCGAGCCTGTGTCCGGCGTCGGCTCGGGCGGCATGATCACCAAGGTGGCGGCGGCGCGGATCGCCCTTTCCGCCGGCTGCAGCATGGTGATCGGCGCCGGCCACGTGGAACATCCCATTTCGGCGCTCGAAAAGGGCGCCCGCTGCACCTGGTTCCTGGCCGAGCGGAACCCGCGCCAGGCGCGCAAGATGTGGATCGGCGGCAGCATCAGCCCCAAGGGCCGGCTGATCGTCGACGACGGTGCGGCCCGGGCGCTCGCCCAGGGCAAGAGCCTGCTGCCCGCCGGTGTCCGCGAAGTGGACGGCGAATTCAGCCGGGGCGATGCCGTCATGGTGGTCGGGCTCGACGGGCGGGCGCTCGGCCGCGGTCTGGTCGCCTATTCGTCGGAGGATGCCCGCGCCATCGCCGGGCATAAATCCGGTGAAATAGAGGCCCTGCTCGGCTACCGTGGCCGGGACGAGATGATCCATCGCGACGACCTCGCGATCGACGGGTGACGATCATGCGTGACGCGACTGCAAGCAAATCCCCCGAAGCCCTGGACGCCGTGGCCCTGGTCGATGGCATGGCGCACCGCGCCCGCGCCGCCGGCCGCAAGCTGGCCCGGCTCCCGGCCGAAGCCAAGACCGCCGGCCTGATGGCCGCCGCCACCGCGATCCGCGCCGCTACCCCGGCGATCCTGGACGCCAATGCGATCGACCTCGAACGCGGCCGCAAGCTCGGCCTGACCCCGGCCCTGCTCGACCGCCTGGCGCTCGACACCAGCCGCATCGAGGGCATCGCCCAGGCGGTCGAGACCGTGGCCGCCCTGCCCGATCCGGTGAACACCGTGGCCGCCGAATGGACCCGGCCCAACGGCATGGTGATCCAGCGCGTGCGCGTGCCGATCGGCGTGATCGGCATCATCTACGAGAGCCGGCCCAATGTGACGGCGGACGCCGGCGCGCTGTGCCTGCGTTCCGGCAATGCGGTCATCCTGCGCGGCGGCTCGGAAGCGCTGAATTCGTCCCGCGCCATCCATGCCGCCTTCGTCGCCGGCATCGAGAGCGCGGGCCTGCCGGCGGATGCCGTGCAGCTCGTCCCGGTGGCCGACCGTGCCGTGGTGGGCGCCCTGCTGGCGGCCCAGGACCTGATCGACGTCATCGTGCCGCGTGGCGGCAAATCCCTGGTCGCCCGCATCCAGGCCGAGGCGCGGGTGCCCGTGCTGGCCCATCTCGACGGCAACAACCACACCTATGTCGATGGCGCTGCCGATCCCGACAAGGCCGTGGCGATCGTGAAGAACGCCAAGATGCGGCGAACCGGCATCTGCGGCGCCAGCGAGACCGTGCTGGTCGACCGCAAGGCGGCGGCCCTGCTGCCCCGCCTGGTCGCCGCACTGCTCGAAGCGGGCTGCGAAATCCGCGGCGACGAGACGGTGCGTGCGGTCGAGGCGCGGGTGAAACCCGCCATCGCCGCCGATTGGGACACCGAATATCTCGACGCCATAGTCGCCATGAAGATGGTCGACGGAGTCGACGAGGCGATCGCCCATGTCGAACGCCACGGCAGCCACCACACCGATGCGATCGTGACCGAAGACCCGGTCGCGGCCGAGAAGTTCCTGAACGGCGTCGATTCGGCGATCGTCATGGTCAATGCTTCGACCCAATTCGCCGACGGCGGCGAATTCGGCTTCGGCGCGGAAATCGGCATTTCGACCGGGCGGTTGCATGCGCGCGGGCCGGTCGGCGCCGAACAGCTCACCACGATGAAATATCTGGTGCGCGGCACCGGTCAGATCCGCCCTTGAACGAAGGCGGGATCGGCACGGCGGGAGCTGCGGGCGGGCTGACCATCGGCCTGTTCGGCGGTTCCTTCAACCCGGCGCACGACGGCCACCGGGACCTGGCGCTGGCGGCCATCCGCCACCTCGGGCTCGACTATGTCTGGTGGCTGGTGTCGCCGCAGAACCCGCTGAAATCGGCAGCCGACATGGCGCCGCTCGAGGTCCGCATGGCGTCGGCCCGGGCCATGACCGGGGGCCATCCACGCCTTGTGGTGACCGATCTCGAAACCCGCCTCGGCACCGTCTATACAGCGGAGACGATCCGCCGGCTGCGGCGGCGTTTCCCGCGCCTTCGCTTCGTCTGGCTGATGGGCGCCGACAATCTGGCGACGATCCACCGCTGGCGCCACTGGCGGCGGATTTTCGACGATGTCGCCGTTGCCGTCTTCGACCGGCCTACCTATGCTCTGGCCGCATTGGGTGGACCGGCCGCGCATCGCTACGGCGCCGCGCGGTACCACGGCAACGCCCGCCGCCTGCTGAAATCCGCCAAGCCCCCGGCCTGGGGCTTCGTGACCATGAAGCTGAATCCCGCATCGGCGACCGCCCTTCGTGCCGCCGCCCGGGCGCAGCGCCCCTAGGAGGACAAGACCCTGGCCCCGCGTAGCAAGAAGACGGAAGAAACCGCAGCCGTCGCCGAAGACCAGAAGGCGAAGAAAGCCGCCCGCAAGACCAAGGCCTCCGCCGAGGCCGAGCCCGCGGAAAAGCCGAAGCGCGCCAAGAAGAAGGCCGAGGCCGAAGCGGAACCCGAGGCAAAGCCGAAGCGTGCCAAAAAGGCCAAGGCGGAAGAGCCCACCCCCGAGCCCGTGGCCAAGCCGAAGCGCGTTCGCCTGAAGAAGGCCGAGCCGGAGGCGGTGCTGGTCACCGTCGACCTCGAGGCCGAGCGGAAGAAGCCGCGCAAGACCAAGGCGAAGAAGAAGCCGCCCGAGGCCGCCGATGCCGCCAAGGCGCTGTGCGACCTCATCGTGAAGACGCTGGACGACAACAAGGCGGAAGAGATCCTGACCATCGATCTCGCCGGCAAGACCTCGATCGCCGATTTCATGGTGATCGCCAACGGCCGTTCGGGCCGCCAGGTCTCGGCGCTGGCCGATTATGTCGTCAAGGCGGTCGACGGCGCCGGCTTCGGCCCCTGCCGCCTCGAAGGCAAATCGGCGGCGGACTGGGTACTGATCGACGCCACCGACGTGATCGTCCACCTGTTCCGCCCCGAAGTGCGCGACTTCTACAAGCTCGAAAAAATGTGGCAGGCCGATTTCCGGCCCGACGCGGAGTGAGCACCCCCGCGAGGGGGATGACGGGCTTGCGATGCTGGGCCTGAAACTCGCCATCGTCGCGGTCGGCCGCTTCGGGGCCAAGGACCCGGAGCGCCTGCTGTTCGAGACCTATGCCGGACGGATGCGGCCGCCGATCGAGATGATCGAGGTCGAAGAAAAGCGCCTGTCCGGCGCCGCCCGCCAGAGACGCGAAGGCGAATTGCTGCTGGCCGCCGTGCCTTCCGGTGCCGCCGTCGTGGCCATGGACGGGCGGGGCGAGGTGCTGTCGTCGGAAGCGCTGGCGAACCGGCTCGACCAGTTCCGCCAGCGGGGCCAACAGCGCGTCGCCTTCCTGATCGGCGGCGCCGATGGTCACGACGACGCAGTTCGCAGGAGTGCCGCCTTCTGCTATTCCTTCGGCGCTGCGACATGGCCGCATCTTCTGGTCCGTGCCATGCTCGCAGAGCAGCTATACCGTGCCGGCACCATCCTCGACGGGCATCCATATCACCGCGCGTGAGTTAATCAGGCATTCGCATATTCTGTTGCAAGGTTCCGCCATGACCGACGCTCCCCTTTCCGTGTCCCCGCAGAAGCCCGTGGTGCTGTGCATCCTCGACGGCTGGGGCTGGCGCGAAGGCGGCGAGGACAATGCGATCGCCAAGGCGCGGACGCCGAACTACACCCGCCTGCTCTCGACCTGCCCGCACAGCCTGATCGAGACCTCCGGCCTGTCGGTCGGCCTGCCGGAAGGCCAGATGGGCAATTCCGAAGTGGGCCACATGAACCTGGGCGGCGGCCGCGTCGTCATGCAGGACCTGCCCCGGATCGA
Organism: Zavarzinia sp.; assembly: GCA_041915065.1. GTDB lineage: Bacteria > Pseudomonadota > Alphaproteobacteria > Zavarziniales > Zavarziniaceae > Zavarzinia. The sequence continues at coordinate 1,851 of JAYSCC010000069.1, read as the reverse complement.
CCAGGCGGTGGCGGACGGCACGCTGGCCGAGAATGCGGTCCTGGTGAAGGTGATCGAGGCGACCAAGGCCAAGGGCGGCAAGCTCCATATCCTCGGCCTGCTCTCGCCCGGCGGCGTCCATTCGCACCAGGACCACATGGTCGCCCTGGTGAAGATCGCGACGACTTACGGCGTCGACGTCGTGCTGCACGGCTTCCTGGACGGCCGCGACACCCCGCCGAAGAGTGCTCTGGAATTCCTGGCCGAGGTCGAAGGGGCGCTCGCCGATGTGCGCGGCTGGTGCTTCGGCACCGTTTCGGGCCGCTATTTCGCCATGGACCGCGACAAACGCTGGGACCGTGTGAGCCTCGCCTATCAGGCCCTGGTCGAGGCCGATGGCGTTCCGGCGCCGAATGCCCGCGAAGCGATCGAAGCCTCCTATGCTGCCGGGGTGACCGACGAATTCGTCAAGCCCGCCGTGATCGGCGCTTACGCCGGCATGGCCGACGGCGACGGCTTGGTGATGGCCAACTTCCGGGCTGACCGCGCGCGCGAAATCCTGATCGCCCTGCTCGACGCCACCTTCGACGGCTTCGCCCGCGCCCGCCTGCCGAAATTCGCGGGCGTCGCCGGCATGGTCGAATATTCGAGCCAGTTGAACGCCCTGATTCCGGCGATCTTCCCGGCCGAACGGGTCGACGATCCCCTCGGCGCCGTGGTCGCCAAGGCGGGCAAGAAGCAGCTCCGCATCGCCGAGACCGAGAAATACGCCCACGTCACCTTCTTCTTCAACGGCGGCGAGGAGACGGTGTTCGAGGGCGAGGACCGCATCCTGGTGCCGAGCCCCAAGGTCGCGACCTACGACCTCGCCCCCGCCATGTCGGCGACCGAGGTGACCGACCGCCTGCTGCAGGCGATCGCGGGCAAGACCTACGACCTGATCGTGGTCAATTTCGCCAATCCCGACATGGTCGGCCATACCGGCGTGATGGAAGCGGCGGTGCAGGCGGTCGAGACCATCGATACCTGCCTGGGCCGGCTCTCGGAAGCCGTGCAGGCGGCGGGCGGCGTCATGTTGGTGACAGCCGACCATGGCAACATCGAACAGATGTACGACCCCGAGACTCACGGTGCCTATACCGCCCATACCACCAACCTGGTGCCGGCCCTGCTGTTCAACGCCGTGAGCGCCCTCGCCCTGAAGCCGGGCCGCCTCGCCGACATCGCGCCGACCCTGCTGCCCTTCCTGGGGCTGGCGCAGCCGGCGGCCATGACCGGCCACAGCCTGCTGACGGCCGCGGCCGGCACGCAGGCGTCCGAACGCCGTGCCAGCGCCTAGAGCAGGCCTGGCCCTTGCCCTGACCCTCGTCCTGGCCGCCTGGACCTGCCAGGCCGGCCGGGCTCATGCCCAGGACGCCGACCCCGACAAGCTGCGCGCCGTCCAGTCCGAACTCGAAGAGGCCCGCCGCCGCAAGGCCGCGGCGGAGGCGGAGAAGAACCGCCTGGCCAGCGAAGTCGCCCGCCTGAAAGACCAGCTCGTGCAGCGCGCCAGCGCGATCCGCGCCCGCGAGGCGGAGGCGGACACGCTGGAACGGCGCATGGCCGAACTTTCCGCCTCCGAGGCCGAGAAACTCGCAGCCTTGGGTGAGCGCCGTGCCGCCCTGTCGCGCCTGCTCGGCGCCCTCACCCGCCTATCGCGCCGGCCGCCCGTGCTGCTCATGGTGCGCCGGCAGTCGGCCCTGGACATCGCCCATACCGGAATCGTGCTGCGCGACATGGTGCCGGAATTGCGCAGCCGGGCGACGGCGCTGGCCCATGATCTTTCTACTCTCGCAACCCTGCGGGCACGTCTCGCCGCCGACCGCAACAAAC
>JAYSCC010000068.1:0-9749 GCA_041915065.1 Zavarzinia sp. | reverse complement strand
AGGCGGTGATAGGCCCAGGCCAGCGCGACCAGGGCGAGCGTGCCGGCGAGCACCGGCAGGCCGAGGAACGGCCAGCCTGCACCGGTCAGGATCACCACCAGCGGGTCGCCCCCGGCCGGCGGATGCAGCGTGTCCGTGACCTGCATCACGGTGATGGCAAGGCCGACGCCGAGCGCGCAGGCGAGCCCGCCGTCGCCGACCGTGCCGAGGACCGCGAGCCCGACCAGCGACGACAGGAAATGCCCGCCGACGACGTTGCGCGGCCGGGCCAGCGGGCTCTGCGGCAGGGCGAAGAGCAGCACGCAGCTCGCCCCGAAGGGCGCGATCAGCAGCGCCAGTTCCAGCGTCGCCGCGAGCTGCGCGAGCAGGCCGATGGCGAGCCCGCCGCCCAGGCCGGAAACCAAGGCAGGCAGGCCGCGGTGCAGAAGGCGGGCGGCGGCGGCCGGCCGGGCAGGATCCGTGGACATGTCGGGGCACCGCGAGGCGGGCGGCCCGCGCGGGATGGCACCCGCGCGGGCCGGGCGTTCAGCCGACCTTCTTGAATTTGGCGGCCTCTTCCGAGCCGCCGGTGGCATTGCCCTTGGAGTAGGAATGGGCCCCTGTGCCGGCCAGGGCGCCGCCCTGGACGATCAGATATTCGTCGCGGATCGGCCGGCCCTCGAAGAAACATTCCAGGATCTCGCGCGTGCCGGCGGCATAGCGCGCCTGGGCCGAGAGCGAGGTGCCCGAGATGTGCGGTGTCATGCCGTGGTGGGGCATGGAACGCCAGGGGTGGTCCTGGGGCGCCGGCTGGGGGAACCAGACGTCGCCGGCATAGCCCGCGATCCGGCCGGATTCGAGGGCGCGGACGATGGCGTCGCGATCGCAGATCTTGCCCCGTGCCGTGTTCACGATATAGGCGCCGCGCTTCATCTTGGCCAGCATGGCGTCGTCGAACAGATGCTCGGTCTCGGGATGCAGCGGGCAGTTGATCGTCACCACGTCGCAGACCTTCACCATGTCCTCGACGGTCGGGTGCCAGTGCAGGTTCAGTTCCTTCTCGACCGCTTCGGGCAGGCGGTGGCGGTCGTAGTAGTGCAGGTGCATGTCGAAGGGCTTCAGGCGGCGCAGCACGGCGAGGCCGATGCGCCCGGCCGCCACGGTGCCGACATGCATGCCCTCGACGTCGTAGGAACGCGCCACGCAATCGGCGATGTTCCAGCCGCCCTTCATCACCCACTGGTAGGACGGGATATAGTTGCGCACCAGGCCGAGGATCATCATCACGACATGCTCGGCGACCGAGATCGAATTGCAGTAGGTCACTTCGGCGACTGTGATGCCGCGCTCGATCGCCGCCTGCAGGTCGACATGGTCGGAACCGATGCCGGCGGTCAGCGCCAGTTTCAGCTTGGGCGCCTTGGCGATCCGCTCGGCCGTCAGATAGGCCGGCCAGAAGGGCTGGGAGATCACCACCTCGGCATCGGCCAGGTGCTTCTCGAGTTCGGAATCGGGGCCGTCCTTCGAGGCGGTTACGACAAGCTCGTGGCCGAGCGATTCGAGATATTCGCGCAGGCCCAGCGCGCCCGAGACCGAGCCGAGCAGTGTGCCGGGCACGAAGTCGATCGCCTTCGGCGTCGGTAGGCTCTGCCCGCCCGGATAATGGTCGATCTTCGGCAGGTCGTCGCGGGCATAGGTCTCGGGATAGCCGTCCACCGGATCGTCGTAGAGGACGCACACAACCTTGGCCATGGTTCTTTCCTTCCTGGTCGTGAGGCAGCCTTCGGCTCCGCCCGCGCACCGTCCTTTGTGCGCAGCTTCATCGGCCCCGCCCTAGCGGGCGGGCGGCCCGGCTCGCGCCGGACGATGTCGGAACTCCTCCCCGGATGCCTCGGTTATCGAGGTGTCTTTTCGGACCGGGACAGGGTGCAGAGAGCGGCGGCGCCCTTCCAATGGGAAATTTGCAAGAATCGATAGACGGGATTGATGGTGTTGCGGCGCAGGATCGGAAATTGCTGAAGCATTTCAGGGCAGCGATCATCGGGTGTCACCCCTGGTGCGCCGGCGGCTTCGGCGCCGCAAAAAATCCGGCCGGCAGGATTTCATGATCGCCGCCGGAGCGATCGGTCGATTCCCGGCGGCGATGTAACCAAGCCGGCGCCTGGATCGAACATAGTCGCGAGCCCTCCGGGTTTCGGATCGGCAACGGCGGAGGATTTCGATGACGACGAGGCGCCTTCTGCTGGGTGGTGCGGCGGCCGGACTGGCGGGTTTCGCCCTGTCGTGGCGCGGTACGGCCGGCCGGGCGGCGGCGGAGACTTTCGCCGTCAGCCACAGCGAGGCGGAATGGCGCCGCCTGCTGAGCCCCGACCAATATGCGGCGCTCCGCGAGAGCGCCACCGAACGGCCCTTCACCAGTCCGCTCCTCTACGAGCACCGGAAGGGCGTTTTCACCTGTGCCGGCTGCGCCCGGGACCTCTTCGCCTCCGAGACCAAATTCGAGAGCGGCACCGGCTGGCCGAGCTTCTGGGCGCCGCTCGACGAGGCGGTCGGCACGACCGACGACGCGTCCTTTGGCATGCTGCGGACGGCGGTCCATTGCAGCCGTTGCGGCGGCCATCTCGGCCATGTCTTCGACGACGGGCCGGCCCCCACCGGCCTTCGCTATTGCATGAACGGCGTGGCGCTGGCCTTCCGGCCGGCCGCCGCATGAAGGCCGGGACGGGCGCATGACCCTTTTCCTGATCGCCTATCTGGGCGGCGTGCTCACCATCGCCAGCCCCTGCATCCTGCCCGTGCTGCCCTTCGTCTTCGCCCGGGCGGACCGGCCCTTCCTGCGCAGCGGCCTGCCTCTGCTCGCCGGCATGGCCCTCAGCTTCGCCGCGGTCGCCAGCCTGGCGGCGGTCGCCGGCGGCTGGGCGGTGGCGGTGAACCGCTACGGCCGGCTGGCGGCGCCCGTGCTGCTCGCCCTGTTCGGGGCGAGCCTGCTGCTGCCGGGCCTGACCGGGCGCTGGACGCGGCCGCTCGTCGCCCTCGGCGCCCGCCTGTCGCAAGCCGCCGACGCAGCGCCCGGCCGGCAGCGGAACGGCATCGCCCCGGCGCTCCTACTCGGCGTCGCGACCGGGTTTCTATGGGCACCCTGCGCCGGCCCGGTGCTTGGCCTGATCCTGACCGGCGCCGCCCTCCAGGGCGCCAATGCGGGAACGACGCTGCTGCTGCTCGCCTATGCCGCGGGGGCCGCCACTTCCCTCGCCCTCGCCCTGCTGGCCGGCGGCCGCGTCTTCGCCGCCATGAAGCGCTCGCTCGGCATCGGCGAATGGCTGCGCCGCGGCCTCGGCGTCGCGGTGCTGGCGGCGGTCGCCGCGGTCGCCCTCGGTTTCGACACGGGCTTCCTGGCCCGGGCGTCCCTCGCCGGCACCACGACCCTCGAACAGGATCTGCTGGACCGGCTGCAACCGGCGGCCGGGGCCGCCATGGCCCCCTCGGTGGTCATACAGGGCGGCCCGGCGATGATGATGGCCGCGGCCCCGATACCGCCCGACACCACCCTGCCAGTCGAAGGCGTGCTGCCCTCGCTGGCCGGCGCGACGGCCTGGCTGAACGGCCCACCGCTGGACGCCGGGGCGCTGCGCGGCAAGGTCGTGCTGGTCGATTTCTGGACCTATTCCTGCATCAACTGCCTGCGCGCCTTGCCCTATGTCCGCGCCTTCGCGGAGAAATATCGCGACCAGGGTCTCGTCGTCGTCGGCGTCCATGCGCCGGAATTCGCCTTCGAGAAGAAGCTCGACAATGTCGGGAAGGCGGTCGCCGATCTCGGCATCACTTATCCGGTCGCCATCGACAACGCCTATGCGATCTGGCAGGCCTTCGGCAACCAGTACTGGCCGGCCCATTACTTCATCGACGCCCAGGGCCGCATCCGCCACCACCATTTCGGCGAAGGCGGCTATGACGAGTCGGAGCGGGTGATCCGGCAGCTCCTGGCCGAAGCGGGGCGGGGGACCATGCCGGACGGCAGCGTGACGGTGAACGCCGGTGGTGCCGAGGCGGCCTCGAATGCCGGGGACGTGCAGTCGCCCGAGACCTATATCGGCTATGCGCGGGCGGAACACTTCGTCTCGCCCGGCGGCGCGGTGCCCGATGCCGCCCATGCCTATGTCGCCGGCGCGCCGCGCCTGAACGAATGGGGTCTCGCGGGCGACTGGACCGTTTCCGGCGAGCATGCGCTGCTGCAAGCGGCCGGCGGCCGCATCGTCTACCGCTTCCATGCCCGCGACCTGCACCTCGTGCTGGGCCCCGGGGCGGGGGGCGCGCCGGTGCGCTTCCGCGTCACCCTCGACGGCGCGCCGCCCGGGGCGGACCATGGCGTCGACACCGGCGCGGACGGTACCGGCACGGTGACCGGCAAAAGGCTCTATCAGCTCGTCCGCCAGGGCGGGCCGGTGGCCGACCGCAGCTTCGAGATCGAATTCCTCGATCCCGGGGTCCGCGCCTATTCCTTCACCTTCGGCTGATGACGGGAGCCCTGCGATGATCCGATCCCAAGAGCCTTCCCTCCGGCCGACGGCGGGCCGTCGCGGCTTTCTCGCGTTTTTCCTGGTCGCCCTGGCGCTCGGCGGCGGCTTCGTCGCCGCGCGCTCCTCCGCCGAGGAGGTGCGGCTGGTGCCGCCGCCGGTGCTCGACGAGACGGCCGGGCAGGCCGCCGCTCCCGAGGTCGCCGTGCTCGCGGGCGGCTGCTTCTGGGGCGTGCAGGGCGTCTTCCAGCATGTCGCCGGAGTCACCAGTGCGGTCTCCGGCTATGCCGGCGGCGAGGCCGTGACGGCCCACTACGAGACCGTGGGAACGGGCGGCACCGGCCATGCCGAGTCGGTCCGCATCACCTTCGATCCCGCCACGATCAGCTACGGCCGCATCCTCCAGATCTATTTCTCGGTGGCGCACGACCCGACCCAGCTCGACCGCCAGGGACCGGACGTCGGTCCGCAGTACCGCTCGGCGATCTTCCCGACCTCGGACGAACAGGCGCGCATCGCCAAGGCCTATATCGCCCAGCTCGACCAGGCCCGCGCCTTCGATGCGGCGATCGTGACCAGGATCGAGCCCGGCCGCAGCTTCTACCCGGCCGAGGATTACCACCAGGATTTCCTGGCCCGCCACCCCGGCCATCCCTATATCGCGATCAACGACCTGCCCAAGGTGGCGGCATTGCAGGCCCTGTTCCCCGAACGTTACCGGGCCGAGCCGGTGCTGGTCTCGGCCGCCGCCCGATAGTTCCACCGAAGGACGAGAGCATGGACAAGACCTATGCCGTGACCCGCAGCGACGAGGAATGGCGCCGTCTCCTGTCACCCGACCAGTATCAGGTCATGCGCCGCCACGGCACCGAGGCGCCCGGCAGTTGCGCCCTGCTGCGCGAGAAGCGCCACGGCCGCTTCCTCTGCGCCGGCTGCGGCCGGCCGCTGTTCGAATCCGGCCTGAAGTTCGAGAGCGGTACCGGCTGGCCCAGCTTCAACGACCCGCTGCCCGGCGCGGTGGAGACCGAGACCGACCGCAGCCACGGCATGGTCCGGACGGAAGTGCATTGCGCCACCTGCGGCTCCCATCTCGGCCACGTCTTCGACGACGGCCCGCCGCCCACCTTCCGGCGCTATTGCATCAACGGCGTCGCCCTGACGTTCGAGGCTCGCGAAACGACCTGAGGAGGCTGCCGTCAGCCCGCCGAAACGAACAGACGGAGCGAGCCCTCGAAGAAGGGCAGGCGGCGCAAGGGGCCGTGGCGGGCGTCCCAGACGCCGCTGAAGAGATCGGCCCCGAGCGCGGCGACCGAGGCTTCGGCGCTTTCGGCGGAGACGAAGCTCCAGGCCGAATTGGCCCGTCGCGCACCCGCGTCGAGGAATTGCTCCGGCCGTCCGTAATAGGCTTCGTTGAAGCCGTCGCGGCACTGCAGGGGTATCGGCACGGGCAGCACCTCGGTCCGCGCCCCCAGCGCCGCGGCGATCCGTCCGGCATCGGGATAGCGCCGGGCTTCGGCGGCGAGCACGTCGGGGGCATAGTCGTTCAGCCAGAAGTCACGCACCCGGCCCGGATCGCAGGACAGGATCGCCACCGGCCCGCGCGTGACGCGCCGCATCTCCCGGAGGCCGCACTCGAGATCCCGCCATTGGTGGATCGTGAAGGTCGCCATGGCGGCATCGAAACTGGCATCGGGAAAGGGCAGGGCCTCCGCCACCGCGTCGATCGCGGCCGGCAGATGCGCCGGGCGCTCCGCCCGCATGGCGGCGGAGGGCTCGACCGCCGTCACCGCCCGTTCGGCCGGTTCGTAGGAACCGGCCCCGGCCCCGACATTGAGCACGCTCCGGGCATTTCCCAGCAGGCGTTCGATCAGCGCCGCGATCGTCGGCTCCGGCCGGCGGAACGCGGCGTAACCTGGACCGATCCGCCCATAGTCGGTATCGCCCGCACTTCCATCCGCCCGCCTGAGCATCGCATTACTCCAGCCGGAGATTCCGCCGGTCGCCAGACTTCAAATTGCTGGATCGGGGTCCGCGGCACAAGCTGACAGGCTCCCCCGCTGATCTGCCGCTCGAGACGACTCCGGGCCGGCGCGATGATGGCACAGCAACAGCACCGGCGCTCCCGGTCGCGTTGGTGCACATTGTCCACTCAAGGTCGGGTCACGAACCGCCTCGTAGACGGGGCGGGCCGTAGGGTTTTCCGGGTCGGTCTAGCCGAGGCGGCGTCCGGAATGGAGATAGAGGGCGCCGTAGGCGCGCTGGGCAAGCAATTCCTGCTCGTAGCCGCCATGCCGGGCGTGCCACCGGATTGTTTCGACGGGCGGCGCCGACAAGCAATGCGACCAGCCTTCCGACAGGACGCGGCCGGTCGACGACACCGACGGAAGGCCGAGCAGGTCGAGTATGGTCGGCGCGATGTCGGCAATGCCCGAGGGGGTGGAGATCCTCGATCCCTGTCGAAAGGCCGAACCGGCGACGACCAGGATCGCCTCCATGACCTTCGCGTGGAAGCCGCCGTGGTTGCTGGCGTAGAGGCGCTGATGATTGTCGGCCCAGCAGGTTCCGACCAACCCGAAGGGATCGAGTTGGTCGTCGTCGCGCAGGCAGTAGTCGAGGTCCGCGGCGCGCTCATGGGCGGTTCCGGCCAGGCTTTGGGCGAAAGTCCCGTCGATGCGGCCGTTCACCTCGTCGCGCCCCTTCGTGAAGATCATGCCGATGGCGGGGTGCTCCATCAGGGCATGGGCCACGTCGGTCAGGAGGGGCGCGTCCCCGCCCCGGACCCGGATGTTGCCGCTCCATCCGTAGCGCGAGTTGTGGGCGACCTCGGCGCCGTCCTCCAGGCTCGATGCAACCTTGAAGCCGGCATCCGCCAGGATCGATTTCGTGGCGATCTTGCGCGTTTGGGTGACGTGCCCGTGATCGGAAACGACCATGATCTGGAGGCGGTCCTGTTCGGGATGGCCGTGCCACCAGTCGAGCAGGCGGCCCAGTTCGCCGTCGACATGGCGGATCATTCGCCGCGTCTCCTCGGCGCCGAGGCCGTGGACATGCAGGGAATGGTCGGTCCCGCCGTACCAGACGACGGCCAGCTCCGGCATGCCGCGTTGCCGCTCCAAGGCCAGGAAGGCATCGGTGGCATAGGTCTGGTCGGCCAGATTGATGTCGGCCGGCAGGCGGGGCGGCAGCGGCCCCGCCAAGTCGGCGACCGTCTCCGCGATGCCGGCCGGGCGCGAGCGCTCGAACGCCTTGATGACGAGGCAGAGGTGGCCGGGATAGCGGTCCACCGTCGGATGCAGCAGGCGGGAACTGCCGGCGGTTTCGGTGCCGATCGCCCACATGGTCATCCCTGCCGCCCCCAGGATGTCGCCGATCGTCGGCACGCTGTGGAAGCGGCCGCCGTGGATGTCGTTCCATCGCTCCACCCGGTCGATGTCCGAGCCGAGCCAGGTGCGACGGGGATCGACCTCGGGCACCAGGAATTCGTTGGCGACGATTCCGTGGGTGGCCGGTGCGGCACCGGTGATGAGCGAGGCGACATTGGGATAGGTCTCGGTCGGATAGACCGCCCGATGGTTCGCGAAGTGGAGGCCATCCCGCGCGAGCGCGTGCAGATTCGGCGTCAGTTCCGGACCGATCAGGTCGGGGCGCAGCCCGTCCAGGGAAACCAGCAGGAATTTCGGCTTGTCGGTCGTCTTGGGCATGTCCGGTCGTCCTCCAACGAAAGGGGGCTGCGATGTTCCGAGGGGAGGGGAGACGTTCAGATCGCCGCCGCCTCCGCCGGGCGCTCGTAGGCGAGGCGGCGGGCGCGCTTCTGGTTCTCGAACAGGCTGAAGCGCCGGCGCGCCTCGGGCGGCAGGGGATAGGGCAGGGGGCAGGGCAGGGAGACCATGCGCGGCGCATAGGTCGAGACGCCGCAGACGAGGTCTGCTTCATAGGCGTCCCAGTCCTCGACGCCGAGCAGGGGCCAGGCGTCGGCGGCGGCATAGCCGATCAGGAACAGGCGGCGGGGCCGGCCCGACAGATTGGGGCCGGAGCCGTGCAGGGTGCGGATGTGATGGAACGAGGCACTGCCCGCCGGCCCGCCGCAAGTGACGGCACCCGTGCGGTCGAGTTCGTCGCGTGCCAGGTCGACGCTGCTGCAGAAATAGCCGCTCTCCGGATTGTGGTGGTCATGGATCGCCCCGCGGTGGGAGGCCGGGATGCACTGCATCCCACCGTTCTCGTCGCCGATGTCGTCGAGGAAGAGGCCGACCGAGAGAAAATCGTCGTTGGTGTGGGGATAGAAGCACCAGTCCTGATGCCATTCGACGGGGGAGCCGATGTGTCCGGGCTTGAGGTTGATCTTGGTATTGTGGACGCGGACGTTCGGGCCGAGCAGGGCGGTCACCCCGGCGAGCACGGCGGGATGGCGGACGACGGCGCGGAAATAATCGAAATGGCGGTGGGGCATCTCGATGCGCCGAACGGCGGGGGCATCGGGCCGATGGGTCGGTTCCAGCTCGAAGGCCGCGGTCGGCGCGGTCAGGCGCGCGGCTTCGGCGACCAGGGCCTCGGTCTCGGCACGCAGTTCCGCCAGCAGGGCGGGCGGCAGGAAATTCTGGACGGTGAGGAAGCCGTCCCGGTCGTAGGCGGCCTTCTGGTCTGCAGTGATCACGGTCGGGGCCCTTCGTGTCGGGAAATCTGGTCGTAGAGGCGGTCGCGCAAGGCGGGGGAGAAGTCGGCGGCGGGGCCGTTGAAGAACAGCCGTCCGTCTTTCAGCGCGACGATATGGTCGGCGAAGCGCGTCGCGAGATCGACCTGGTGCAGGCTGCACAGGACGGAGAAGCCGCGGTCGCGGGCGGCGCGGCGCAGGATGTCCAGGACATTCGAGGCGGATTCCGGGTCGAGGCTGGAAATCGGCTCGTCGGCCAGGATCAGGTCGCCTTGTTGCGCGAAGGCGCGGGCGATGGCGACGCGCTGCTGCTGGCCGCCGGACAGGCGCTCCGCCCGCTGATAGGCGAGGTCGAGCAGGCCGACGCTGTCGAGGCAGGCCAACGCCAGTTGCCGATCCCCGGGGCCGAACCGGCGCAACAGCACCCTGAGCAGGCTGGTGCCCGCCAGGCGCGCCGCCAGCACATTGTCGATCGCGGACAGGCGCTTTACCAGGTTGAACTGCTGGAAGACGAAGCCGATGCGCCGGCGGAAGCGGGCGAGGCCGGCGGCGTTCAACGCGGTGACATCTGTCCCCATCAGATGGACGGTGCCGCTGTCGGGCTC
>JAYSCC010000067.1:0-9848 GCA_041915065.1 Zavarzinia sp. | reverse complement strand
CATAACCACGGCGCTGTAGTCGCCGAAATGGAAGTCGACGAAATAGTCGTTCATCTCGTGCCGCACCTCGGTCCCGCTGCGCCCACCTGCGATCAGCGTGCCGCTGCAGGTCACCAGGACGGCGACATGGGTGGTGCATTTGCCGTTCTCGACCCGGCCGTCGGCGACCGGCCGCGCAGTGTCCAGCACCTGCCAGTCGGCCAGCAGGTCGTTCACGGGCTGGATCGTGATCAGCAGGCCGCCCCCGACCAGGAGGAGGACGCCGAACAGGGCGAAGATGGTGGCGCCGATACCGTGGCCGGGCGGTTTCGCGGTCAGCGGCCGGTTCGGAAACGCAATACCATGGTCGGACATCGTTCACCCCCCGGCTCGAGCCCGGCCGGATCCTATCACGGCTCGTTGCGCTGCGGCAGGGCCAGCGTCCACTGGCGATAGAGGCCGAGCAGGCGGAGGGCGACGCAGATCACCGCTCCGGCCAGCATGCCCGGCAGGGCGCCGATATCGATCCAGTCGCAGGCGACCACGACCAGGCCGCCGGCCAGCGCCGCCACGGCATAGATCTCGCGCTGGAGCACCAAGGGCGTGCGGGTCACCAGCATGTCGCGCAGGATACCGCCGCCGATCCCGGTGACCATGCCGACCACGGCGGCCATCACCGGATCGACCCCGAAGGCGAGTGCCTTCTGCGTTCCCGCCGCGGCGAACAGGCCGAGGCCGATGGCATCGAACAGGCGGACCGGCCGGCGGATTCGCGCCACCTGGCGCCGGGCCAGGATCGTGAAGGTACCGCCCGCCATGGCGAGGGCGAAATTATGCCAGTCCGCCAGGGTCTCCACCGGTGTCGCGCCGATCAGCAGGTCCCGTGTGATGCCGCCGAACAGCGCGGTGACGAAGCCGAGTAGCAGGATGCCGAAGACGTCGAGCTTCTCGCGAAGCCCGAGCACGGCGCCCGAAATGGCGAAGACGAAGATGCCGATCCCGTCCAGCAGCAGGATCAGCCATTGCACCGATTGTTCGAGCGGTACCTGTCCCGGCATCGTTTCCCCAGTGTCGACAACGCGACAGGCACCATCATAGTCAGCGGGTCAGGCTGCGGGCGATCACCATCTGCTGGATCTGGCTGGTGCCTTCATAGATCCGGAAGATGCGGACGTCGCGGTAGAAGCGCTCGATGCCATAGTCCGCCACGTAACCGGCGCCGCCGAAGATCTGCACCGCCCTATCGGCCACCCGGCCCACCATCTCGGAGCAGAAATATTTGCAGCAGGCGGCTTCGGTCGAGACGTTCTCGCCGGCGTCGAAGCGGGCGGCGGCGTCGCGCACCATGCATTGGCTGGCATAGATCTCTGTCTTGCAGTCGGCCAGCATGGCCTGGATCAGCTGGAAATCGGCGATGCTCTGGCCGAACTGCTTGCGCTCGCTGGCATAGGCGATGCTGTCCTCGAGCAGGCGGAGCGCCACGCCGACGCAGACCGAGGAAATGTGCAGCCTCCCGCGGTCGAGCACCTTCATCGCGGTCTTGAAGCCCTTGCCCTCGATGCCGCCGATCAGGTTTTCCGCCGGCACGCGGGCGTCCTCGAAGATCACGTCGGCGATCTTGGCACCCTGCTGGCCCATTTTCTTCTCGGGCTTGCCGATGCGGACACCGGGCGTCCCCGCCTCGACGACGAAGGCGGAAATGCCGCCAGCACCCTTGATCGCCGGATCGGTCCTGGCCATCACGGTGAAGATGCCGGCAGTGGGCGCATTGGTGATGAAGCGCTTGGTGCCGTTCAGGACGTAACGGTCGCCGTCGCGCCGGGCCGAAGTCTTCAGCGAGGCGGCGTCCGAGCCCGCTTCGGGCTCGGTCAGGCAGAAGGAGGAGGTCAGTTCACCGCTCGCGAGCTTCGGCAGGTAGCGGGCCTTCTGTTCCGCCGTGCCGTCGATGATCAGGCCCTGCGCGCCGATCCCGACATTGGTGCCGAAGGCGGAACGGAAGGCCGGCGAGGTCTGGCAGAAGGTGAACATCACCTCGATCTCGTCCGCCATGGCGAGGCCGAGGCCGCCGAATTCCTCCGGGATCGAGAGGCCGTAGAGGCCGAGCGCGCGCATCTCGGCCAGGATCTCGGCCGGCACCGCGTCGTCCTCGGAGACGCGGGCTTCGGCCGGGCGCAGGCGCTCGCGCACGAAGCGCTCCAAGGTCTCGATGAACTGGGCGCGGGTCTCGCGGTCGATCGCCATTGTCTCCCCTCCGGTACCGGATTTTCTTGGCCGCGGAGTGAAGCACTTTCGCAATTCGCCGGCCAGCCGGAACAGATCCGGCTGGCGGTTCAGCGCGGCGTCTGGCCCGTGAAGGCGGCGAGGCCGGCCCCGGTGAGGGCGAGGGTGCAGGTCAGGCCGACCACGGCGGGCCAGCCGCCCTGCTGCCAGAACCAGCCGCCGGCCGATCCGGTGACGCTGGAGCCGATATAGTAGAAGAGCAGATAGAGCGAAGCGGCATGGCCCTTGGTATCGCCCGCCAGCGGGCCGATCGAACTGCTGGCCACCGCATGGCCGATGAAGAAGCCGATGGTGACGAGCACGACACCGAACACGATGACCGGCAGCGAGCCCGTCAGCGTGACCAGGACACCCGCCGCCATCAGCCCGAAGCCGAGGGCGAGCAGGGCGCGAGGCCCTATCCGGCCGATCAGCGCGCCCGCCAGCGACGACGCGACGATGCCGAAGCCGAAGGCGAGGAAGATCAGGCTGGTCGCGGTCTGGCTCAGCTCGAAGGGCGTGCCGCGCAGGCGGAAGGTCGTGTAGTTGAACAGGGTGACGAAGACCGAGGTCAGCAGGAAGCCGAGAGCGTAGAGGCGGAGCAGGCCCGGATGCCGGAGCCCGCGCGCCCAGGCCCCGAGGTGGTAGCGGAGGTCGAGCCCCGGCCGGGCCACGAAATGGCGCGAGCGCGGCAGCAGCACGAGGAAGCCGATGGCAGACGCGAAGCCGGCGACGGCGAGCGTCCCGAGGGCGAAGCGCCATGACGTCCATTCGGTCAGCACACCCATGCCGACCCGGCCGACCATGGCACCGAAAGCGGTGCCGCCGACATAGAGCCCCATGGTGCGGCCGAGGTCGGCGGGCTCGATCTCTTCCGCGAGCCAGGCCATGGCGACCGCCGGCACGCCGCCGAGCACGAGCCCTTCGAGCGCGCGGGCGGTGAGCAGGCCGTGCCAGCTCGGGACAATGGCGGCGACCAAGGTGAGCAGGGCGGCGAACGCCATCGAGGCGAACATCAGCCCGCGCCGGCCCAACGCCTGGGAATAGGCACCGGCGAGCACGATCGAAACCGATAGGGTGCCGGTGGTCAGTGACAGCGCGAGCGAGCTTTCGGCCGGGCTGAGACCGTAATCATGGGCGAAGGCCGGCAGCAGCGGCTGCACCGCATAGATCAGCGAGAAGCTGGCGAAACCGGCGAGAAAGAGGGCGATCCCGGCATGGCGATAGCTGGCGGTGCCGCGCCGGATCCAGGCGCCGGTGGGCGGGGCGAGCGGTCCATCGAAGGCACCGGCGGGGGACGACATGGTCCGAACTTTCAGGAAGAATGCGATACAAGTCGATATAGGTCCGGCCCGCCTGCCTGTCCAATATATGGGATTGGCGATCTTCATATGATATATGAATATCAATGGAACTGCGCCACATCCGCTATTTCCTCGCCGTAGCGGAGGAAGGGAATTTCACCCGGGCCGCCGCCCGCCTCGGCATCGGCCAGCCGCCCCTCAGCCTGCAGATTCGTGATCTCGAGGCCGAGGTAGGGGTGCGCCTGTTCCACCGCCTGCCCCATGGCGCCGAACTGACCGAGGCAGGCCACGCCTTTCACGACGGGGTCGCGGATCTGCCCGGCCGGGCCACGGCGGCGGCCCAGGCGGCGCGGCGCGCTGCGGCGGGCGAAATCGGCCGCCTCGCCCTCGGCTTCACCGGGACGGCGGCGCTCAACCCGTTGGTGCCGGCCGCGATCCGGGCCTTCCGCCGCCGCTATCCGGAGGTCGAATTGCGGCTGGAGGAGGCGAATTCCGTCCGTCTGGTCGAAAGCCTGCTGGCCGGGCGGCTCGACGTCGCGGTGTTGCGCCCTTCGCATGACGACCCGGACAGCCTGCGCGTCCAGCTCCTGGCCGAGGAAGACTTGGTCGCGGCCCTACCCGCGGCCCATCCGGCGACCAAGGGGGAGGGCGGCCTCGACCTCGGGCTGCTGCGCGACGATCCGCTGATTCTGACGCCGCGGGCCGTCGGTATCAGCCTGCATGACGCCGTGCTCGACGCCTGCCGGGCGGCGGGGTTCGAGCCGCGCTTGGGCCAGCCGGCGCCGCAGATCGCCTCGATCCTGTCGCTGGTGGCGGCCGAACTCGGCGTCACTTTGGTGCCCGCCTCGATGCGGCCGTTCGGCGTCGGCGGCGTTGTGTTCCGCGACCTTCGGCCGCCGGTGCCTCGGGTCGGCCTCGCCGTCGCCCATCTCGCCACCCGGCCGGCGCCGCTGGCGGTCAATTTCGCCCGTCTCGCCCGCGGGGTCGCCGGCCCGAATTGACTCCGCCGGGGGAGACGTTAAGACGGTGGCCGCAAGTGGCGAGGGTCAGGCGTAATGAAGGTTGGAATCGAGATGGGGGTGCAGGGAAGCGGCGCGCCCGCCTTGCTCGATCTCGAAGAACTGCTGGCGACCCGCCTGCTCGTTCAGGGCAATTCGGGCTCGGGCAAGTCGCACCTGCTGCGCCGGCTCCTGGAACAGAGTGCCCCCTATGTCCAGCAGGCGGTGATCGATCCCGAAGGCGATTTCGTCACCCTGGCCGAGAAATACGGCCATGTCGTGGTCGAGGCGACGCGCTCTGAAGGCGATCTCACCCGGATCGCGGCGCGGGCGCGCCAGCACCGGGTCTCGGTCGTGCTGAGTCTCGAAGGCCTCGATGCCGAGGAACAGATGCGCGCCGCCGCCGCCTTCCTGGGCGGGCTCTTCGATGCCGAGCGTGACTACTGGTACCCCATGCTGGTGGTGGTCGACGAAGCCCAGCTCTTCGCTCCCGCCGCCGCGGGCGACGTTTCGGACGAGGCGCGCAAGCTCAGCCTGGGCGCCATGGCGAACCTGATGTCGCGCGGGCGAAAACGCGGCCTGGCCGGGGTGATCGCCACCCAGCGCCTGGCCAAGCTCGCCAAGAATGTCGCCGCCGAAGCCTCCAACTTCCTGATGGGGCGGACCTTCCTCGATATCGACATGGCCCGCGCCGGCGATCTGCTCGGCATGGACCGGCGCCAGGTCGAGATGTTCCGCGACTTGGCCCGCGGCCATTTCGTGGCCCTCGGCCCGGCTCTGTCCCGCGTGCCGCTGCCGATCCGGATCGGGGCCGTCGAAACCTCCGGCCGGTCCACGAGCCCGATCCTGGTACCACTGCCCGAGGTGCCGCCGCCGGAGGACGCCCGCGACCTCCTGTTCAAGCCGGGGGCGGACGAGCCGGCCGTCTACCGTCCGGCGCCGCGCGTGCCGGTGGCCGCGCCGACCGCCGACATCATGCTGGAACTGGCCCGGAAGCGTCCGGCCCTCGGCCCGCCGCCGCCCGCGGAAGAGCCGGACGACGGCCTGACCGAGGCCGAACGCAAGACCGCGCATCAAGAAATCATGGGCGAGATCCTGGCCGACCGGGACGCCGCCTATCGGACCGTCGCCGTGCTCTATCAGGATTTTCTGGTGCGCTGCCGGATCCGCCGCCTCACGGGTACGCCGCCCGACCTCGCCGCCTTCCGCCGCCTGCTCGCCCTGGTGCGCGCCGGCATCGATCCCGAGACGGGCGACGATTCGCCGGCCGCGCGGGCGATCGAGATGGCGGCCAAGCTGCCGGAGGACATCCAGGGCATTTTCCTGCTGCTCGCCCAGGCGGCCATCGCCAGCCGGCCCTGCCCGCCTGACGCGGCGCTGGCCCGCGCCTATGGCACCCAGTCCCTCGGCCGGGCGCGGCGCCTGCTCGCCTATCTCGAAGAATGCGGCGTCATCGTCTGCCGCAACGATTTCCGCGGCGCCCGCGTGGTCGCGGTGCCCGACCTCGGCGTCGAAACCGCTCCGGGCGACGCCAACGCCCCGGACGAGATGGCGGTCGACTGACGAGAGCTCAGATGATCGGGCTGTCGAAGCGGAGGACGCAGACCGCGCTGCGCTCGCCCCGGATGCCGAAATCGTCGTCGTCGATCACCACCAGGGTGCGCTCGTCGAACCAGGACAGGCCTTCGATTTTGGACGGCAGGCTGGATTCGCGGTCTGAATCGAGGATCAGGCGCTTTTCCAGGACCGGCAGGCCGAGGCGCTTCAGGGCGCGGCCGTCGGTCTCCTCCAGGGTCGGGCGGTGCTCGATCTCCAGCCAGGCCGGGGGCAGGCGCAGGTCCGCGGTCAGGCGGACGTGGAAGATCTTCGACGCCTTCTCGGTCCGCTCGACCACCAGGAGGTCGTAGGGGCCGACCGAACTCATGTCGCCGATCTTCACGTCGTCCCGTTCGGCGTCCTTGTCGGTCTTGAAGGCGTTGGGCCGCTCCAGGCGATAGAGATGCTCGCATTCGACCTCGCGCTTCTTCACGTCGAAGGTGACGAGGCGGAGGTTGCGGGACCACAGGGCGACCGAGGGATGGGGATGGCCGAGCGCGCTCTGGGTCATGAAATGCAGGTGCCGCCCGTCGGACGACAGGGTCAACCCTTCGAAGCCGCGGTTGAGCCGGCGCCGGGCGAAGACTTCGGGCAGGCGCTCGCGCACCGGATAGGGCGCGCGGCGATAGAAGCGGGCGCTGCCCTTGGGCACGATCCGCTCGATCACCGTGCCGTCGGCGGCGATATGCAAGAGGCTCGGGCCATATTCTTCGCCCGCCCAGAAGGTGCCGTCGGCCGCGGCGGCGACCGATTCGGGATCGATGCCGCCGGGATCGCCGGGCAGCAGTTCGCCGGACAGATCGAAGGCCTGTTCGGTGTCATGGGCGGCTTCGGCGTCGCGCGGCGTGGGCAGGCCGGTCAGCGCCTCGCCCTTGGCATCGCGAAGCCCGAGCTTGGAGGCGAGGCGGACCCGGGTCGCCGCGATGTCCAGGCCGACGATGGCGGGCTGGAACGCCGGCAGTGGGAAAATCTTGGCCTTTTTGTCGCCGCCGGCCAGTTCGTCTGCACCCTTGCCCAGGATTTCCTTGGCTTCGTCGGCCGGAATGTTCGGGCCGCGGTCAGTGATGGCGAACAGGCGGCCCGGCGGATCGCCCGGCCGGCGCGACAGGCCGGAGCCGATGCCGAGCGAGAGGCGGAGCTCGTTGACGCCTTCAGCCTTCACCCGGCCGAGGTCGAAGGGCCTGACCGGCAGGGGGATGCGGCGGATTTCGGTCAGCCTGGCGGCCATGTCTCTCAGCCCTCGGTTTCTTCTTGTGGTCTGGCACTCTCGTGCCAGCGGCGCAGGATCAGGTGGGAGAGTGCCGTGAGCAGGGCGAAGATCGCAATACCGGCGAAGGCGATCAGGGCCAGTGCGGCAAACATGCGCGGCACGTTGAGCCGCTGCCCCGCCTCGATGATGCGCCAGGCAAGGCCCGTGGCACCCCCCGCCGTGGTCGAAGAAACGAATTCGGCCACCACCGCGCCGATCAGGGCGAGGCCGCCGGCGATGCGAAGCCCGGCCAGGAAATAGGGCAGCGCACTCGGCAGATGCAGCAGCCACAGGGTCTCCAGCCGGCCGGCGCCCTGGAGGCGGAAGAAATCTTCGAGCCCGGGATCGACCGAGCGCAGCCCCAGCATGGTGTTGGACAGGATCGGGAAGAAGGCGACGATGGTGGCGCAGACCAGCATCACCGCGAAGGGATCCTCGACATAGATCAGGATGAGCGGCGCGATCGCCACGATCGGCGTCACCTGCAAGATCACGGCGTAGGGATAGAGGCTCCGCTCGATCCAGCGGCTCTGCCGGAACAGCACGGCCAGGGCGAGGCTCGCCACCGCCGAGGTCGCCAGCGCCGCGAAAGTGATCTTCAGGGTGACGAAGAGGGAGACCGCCAGGATCGCCCGATCGGCCCACAGCGTCTCCGCGATCAGGGACGGTGCCGGCAAGATATAGGGCGGCAGGCCGCGGACCCTGACCAGTTCCTCCCAGCCCGCCAGCACGAGCAGGGCGACCAGCAGGGGCGCTGCGCGTTGCGAGAGCCGTCTCATGCCGCCATTGCCCGGCCGAGGGCGGCGGAGACCAGGCCGCATTGCCGCGCATAATCGGCCGAGGCGCGGAAGGCGGCGCCATCGGCGCTGTGCCCGATCGTGAGACTGTCGGCGACCCGGCCAGGCCTGGCACTCATCACCGCGATCCGGGTCGAGAGATAGACGCTCTCGAACACGCTGTGGGTGACGAAGAGCACGGTCAGGCCCTGGGCACGCCAGAGGTCGCGCAATTCGTCGTCGAGGCGGAGCCGGGTGATTTCGTCGAGCGCCGCGAAGGGTTCGTCCATCAGCAGAAGCTCGGGCTTGGCCGAGAAGGCCCGGGCGATCGAAACCCGCATCCTCATGCCGCCGGAGAGTTCGCGCGGCACCGCCTTCTCGAAGCCGGCGAGGCCGACCAGCTCGATCGCCGCCTGCGCCGCCGCCAGCCGTTCCGCCCGTCCGAGGCCCTGGAGGCGGAGCGGCAGGGCGACATTGTCGGTCACGCTGGCCCAGGGCATCAGGGTCGGTTCCTGGAACACGACGCCGATGCGGGGACGCGCGCCGGCCCAGGCGATCGCCCCCTCGGTCGGCCGCTCCAGCCCCATGACGAGGCGGAGCAGGGTCGACTTTCCGCAGCCCGACGGCCCCAGGATCGACAGGAACTCGCCCCGTTCCACCTCGAGCGAGACTCCGGCCAGCGCCCGGGTGCCCGAGGCGAAACGGTGGCCGATGCCATCGAGGCCGAGCAGCCTCACTTCAGGCCGACACCCTTGTTCACGAATTGCAGCGTATAGGCTTTGGTCAAGGCGAGGTCGGCCGGATAGATGCCGGCCTTCACCGTGCCGTCGAAGAAGCTCTTCCAGCGGGCGTCGGTCATGGCGCCGATGCCGTGGGTGAGCGCGTCGCCCGACTCGACGATGCCGTGCTCGTTCAGGACCTTGATCGCATAGGCGAGCTGGTCGTCGGTCATGTCCGGGTTGGCCGCCTTGATCAGGGCGTTGGCCTTGGCGGGATCGCCGTGGAGATAGCTCTTCCAGCCGATCGCGCTGGCATCGACGAAGCGCTGCACAAGATCAGGCTTGCCGTCGATCGTGTCCTGGCGGGCTTCGATTGTGGTCGAATAGGTGTCGTAACCGTAGTCGGCCAGGAGCAGCACCACGGGCTTCACCCCGGCCTGTTCGACCGTATAGGGCTCGGACGAGAGATAGCCCTGCATGACCATCATCTTGTCGGCGAGGAAGGGCGCGGCGGAGAAATTATAGGGGCGGATCTGGTCGTCGGTATAACCCTGCGTCCGCTTCAGCCACAGCCAATAGGTCTGCAAGGCATCCTTGGAGAGCAGGATGGGCCGGCCTTTCAGCGAGGCGAGATCGGTCACGCCGGTGTCCGGATGGGCGACCAACACGCGCGGCTCCTTCTGGAAGATCGAGGCAACGGCGCGGATCGGGATCGCGTTCTGCACGTAGTTGAGGGCGCCGTAACCTTCGCCGCCCATGTTGAAGTCGACCTTGCCGGCGGCCAGCAGCAGGGCATGGTTCACCTGCGGCCCGCCCATGCGGATCTCGACTTCGAGGCCGTATTTCTCGTAAGTGCCGTCGGCCACCGCCTGGTAGAAGCCGCCATGCTCGGCCTGGGCCAGCCAGTTGGTGCCGAACACCACCTTGTCCTTGGCCAGCGCCGGTGCCGTCATCCCCGCGAAGGCCAG
>JAYSCC010000066.1:0-9971 GCA_041915065.1 Zavarzinia sp. | reverse complement strand
AGTGCCGACCAGGTTGATCTGGATGATCATGTTGAAGCTGTCGAGCGGGAAATGCTTCACCTCGCCGGTCGCCTTGTCGCGGCTCGCGGTCTTGATCGCATTGCCGGTGCCGGCGCAATTGACCAGGATGCGTTCCTGGCCATGGGCGGCGCGAGCCTTGGCGAAGCCGGCATCGACATCGGCGTCCGAGGTCACATTGACCTTGCAGAAGACGCCGCCGATCTCGGCCGCGACCTGCTCGCCCTTGGCTTCGTTCAGGTCGAACAGGGCGACCTTGACGCCCTGCGCCGCCAGTGCCCGCGCTGTCGCCTCGCCGAGGCCGGAGGCGCCGCCGGTGACCACGGCGGCGATCGAACTATCCAGTTTCATGATGGCCTTCCTGTCGTTTCCTGTCGGTCGGGCGGACCCGGGAGGAGCCGGATCCGCCCGCCTGCCTGCCCGTGCGGCGATCTTCCGCGCATGCACCGCCCGGGCAAGGATGTTTCTGATTACATGCGTTCGATGATGGTGGCCGGCGCCATGCCGCCCGCGGCGCAGAGCGTGGCGAGGCCGACCGAGAGATCCCGCCGCTCCATCTCGTCGAGCAGGGTGCCGAGGATGATGGCGCCGGTCGCCCCGATCGGATGGCCGAGGGCCATGGCCCCGCCGTTCACATTGACGATCGCCGGATCGACGTCGAGATCGCGCATGAATTTGAGCGGCACCACGGCGAAGGCTTCGTTGATCTCCACGAGATCGACGTCCTTCATGGTCATGCCGGCGAGCGCCAGCGCCTTTTTCGTCGCCGGCACCGGTGCGTTCAGCATGAGTTCCGGGCTGTCGCCGGCATTGGCCATGGCGACGATGCGCGCCCGCGGTTTCAGCCCATGCGCCCGGGCATAATCGGGGGAGGCCAGCACCACGGCGCCGGCACCGTCGACCACGCCCGACGAATTGCCGGCGTGGTGGATATGCTCGATCTTCAGGTCCGGGAAGCGCCTCTCGACCAGCGCCCTGTAACTCGTTCCGTCCTCGTCGAGCGGGAAGTCGTAGAGGGCGGCGAAGGCGGGCTTCAACTGGCCCAAGCCGTCGAGCGTGGTCTGCGGCCTCGGGAATTCGTCGTGGTCGAGGGCGAGGCGGCCGTCGTCCTGATGGACCGGCACCAGGCTCTTGGCGAAATGCCCGTTCCTGATCGCGTGATCGGCGCGGCGCTGGCTCTCCAACGCGAGGCGGTCGGTCTCGTCCCGCGTGATGCCCTCGATCGTCGCGACGACATCGGCGCAGACACCCTGATGGGGCTGGGGATGGATCTCGCGGAGGTGCAGATTGCCCGAATCCATGAAGCGCGAACCGCTCAAGCTGGAGCCATGGGACATGGATTCGACGCCGCCGGCGAAGACCAAGTTCTGCATCCCCGACATGATGCCCATGGCACCCAGGTTGACCGCGGTCAGGCCCGAGCCGCAGAAACGGTCGAGCGACATGCCCGGCGCCGCGTCGTCGAAACCGGCGTCGAGCGCCGCCATGCGGGCGATGCAGAAGCCCTGCTTGCCCCATTGGCTGCCGCAGCCGGCGATCACGTCGTCGACATCGGCGGTATCGATCTGGTTACGTGTCGCCAGCGCCTTCAGCACGGTCGAGAGCAGGCGTTGCGGATGGACTTCCGACAGTCCGCCCTTGCCCACCTTGCCGATGCCCCGCGGCGTGCGCGCCGCATCGACAATCCAGACTTCCTGCGCCATGGCTTCCTCTCCCCCGCTTGTCGCGGTTATGCTTTAAATGTTCATTTAACAAACCGGACGGGCACTGGCAAGGCTCGAATCTGCGCCCCTTCTGTGACGGCGGGCACGGACTTGACCGGGGATTAGTGCAGGATCACCGTCACGAACCGAACGCGACGGATGCCCTCATGCCCGGCCAGACCCGCATCACTTTCCGCAATTTCACCGGCCTCGACCTTTCCTCGGCGCGGCGGGTCACGCCGCGGCGCTACAAGGCGCCGGGCTTCGGCGAGGAGACGCTGGTCCGGGGTGCGCTTTCGGCCCTCGGCGGCGTCTCGTCGATCGGCGGGCTGCTCTCCGGGGCGGCCGGGGCGGCTTCGTCGCCGCCGGGCAGCCTGACGGTTTCCGGCATCATTCCGGGCGTCCGCATCCGCGTACCGGCGCCGGATTACACGATGGCTTACGGCATCACCGCCGGGGCGGGGGCCGGCGTCGCCTATGGCACTGGGGCCGGGATCTATTTCTGGCGCAAGGCCTCGGGCGGCGAGGTCGGCCTCTACGGCAGCCTGTCGATCGGCGTGGTGTCCAACATCGGGGTCGGCGCGGGCGGCAATTTCGCCTTCCTGTTCGGCCCGGCGCCCGCGATGCTGG
Source organism: Zavarzinia sp. (assembly GCA_041915065.1). Classification (GTDB taxonomy): domain Bacteria; phylum Pseudomonadota; class Alphaproteobacteria; order Zavarziniales; family Zavarziniaceae; genus Zavarzinia. The sequence continues at coordinate 7,620 of JAYSCC010000066.1, read as the reverse complement.
CGGGCGACTGCATCACCATCTCGGTCGAGATCGGCATCGACGTGATCACCGTCGCCGGCCAGTTGATCCTGAACGCGCCGCCCGTCTCCCTCGGCATGCCGCCGTCGATCACCGGCGCCTGGTCGCCCGAGGTGATCGGCATCGGCTATGCCGTCACCGCCGGCATGTCGGCCCTGCCGGCCGATATTTCGGTGATGCCCGGCCGCACCTGGACCCGGGCGGTCGCCAGTTTCTGAGCCTCAGGGCGCCAATTCCGCCGCATGGGCGGCGATGGCGCCCGGCGTCGTCCACCAGATCGCATCGCCCAGCGCCTTCACATGGGTCAGCGCCCGGCGCAGCGCGCGCAGCCGGTGCGGCTGGCCGACGATATAGGGATGCAGGGCGATGCCCATGACCAGGGGCGCCCGCGCCGATTGTTCCAGCAGTTCTTCCGCCGTCTCGGTGATCAGGGCGGCGAAGCCTTCCGCCGTCTCCTTCCGTCCGGCCACGGCCGGGATGTCGTTCACTTCCTGCGGATAGGGAATGGAGAGGATGCGCCCGCCGCCCCGGGTCGCCAGCCAGACCGGCTGTTCGTCCATGCACCAGTCGAGCAGGTAGCGATAGCCGGCTTCGGCCAGCAGGTCCGGCGTCACCCGGCTCTCCGAAATCCAGGGGCCGAGCCAGCCCGCCGGGGCCGCCCCTTCGCGCGCCCTGATCATCGCCGTCGCCTCGTGGATCAGGCGGCGTTCCTGGTCTTCCGGCAGCACGCCCTGGCGTTCGGCGTTGCTGCGCCCGTGGCCGACCACTTCGTAACCCCGGGCGCGGCAGGCGTCGGCCACTTCCGGACAATGGCCGTAGAGCGCCGAATTGATCAGCGCCGCCGCCGGCAGGCCGAGATCGTCGAAGAGCTCGAGCAGGCGCCAGACCCCGACCCGGTTGCCGTAGTCGCGCCAGGCGTAGTTCAGCACGTCCGGCTGCGGCCCGCCGGGCGCCAGCTCGGCCCCCAGCCCCTCGCCGAAGGCGAAATGTTCGAGATTCAAGGCGATATAGCAGGCGAGCCGCCGTCCGCCCGGCCAGTCGTAGGTCGGCCGCGCCGGCAGGGCGGAATAGCGGTAGCGGCCGTGGTGGGCGGGCATCGCATGCTGCATCGACATCATCCCTTCGCCGCCCCAGTTTCGGGGTCGATAGCGCCGGGGTCAACCACCGGCCATTGACGCGCGGCGCGCGGGGCGCTTGCCTGTCGGGCCGAGACGGGAGAGCGGACATGAGAGATTTCTACCTGCCGGGCCGGGCGCCCTCCTTCGGGACAGAGGCGATGATCGCCACCTCCCACCCGCTGTCGACCGCGGCGGGGGTCGAAGTGCTGGCGGCGGGCGGCAATGCGGTCGACGCGGCGCTGGCCGCGGTCGCCGTGCAAGCCGTGGTCGACCCGCTGATGACCGGGCTCGGTGGCGATTGCTTCGCCCTCTATGCCCCCGCGGGCGGCGATGTGATCGCCCTCAACGGTTCGGGCCGGGCGCCGGCCGCGGCGACGGTGGAGCGCCTGCTCTCCCTCGGCGTGACCGAAATCGGCCAGACCAGCCCCCATGCGGTCACCGTGCCGGGCGGTGTCGCCGCCTGGTGCCGCTTGCACCGCGACCACGGCCGCCTGCCGCTCGACCGCCTGTTCCACCGCGCCGCCGATTATGCCGAACGCGGCTATCCGGTAACGCCCCGCGTCGCCTACGATTGGGCGATGGAGGCCGGGCTGGTGGCGGGCGATGCCGGGGCCGCCGCCACCTTCCTGCCCGCGCCCACGGCCGGTGCCCGCCATGCCCAGCCGAAGCTGGCCGGCCACCTGCGTGCCATCGCGGCACGGGGGCCGGAAGCCTTCTACCAGGGCGAGGTCGCGGCCTCCCTGGTCTCCTATCTCCGCGCGCTCGGCGGGCTGCACACGCTCGATGATTTCGCGACGGCGACCGACGGCGCCGATTACGTCGCCCCGATCTCGACCGATTATCGTGGCTACGAGGTGATGGAATGCCCGCCCAACGGCCAGGGCGTGGCCGCGCTGATGATCCTGAACATGCTGGCGGGCTTCGACCTCGGGCCCGAGCTTGCCTTCGCCGAGCGCCTGCACCTCCAGGCCGAGGCGGGCAAGCTCGCCTATCATCACCGGGACGCCCTGCTGGGCGATCCCGCCGCCCTACCCTATCCGCCGGACGCCCTGCTCTCGCCCCGCGTGGCGGAGGAGCTGCGCCGCCGGATCGATCCCGAGCGGGTGGGGCCGCCCGCATTGGCCAGCGACTTCGCCCATCCCGACACGGTCTATATCTGCGCGGTCGACCGCGACGGCAATGCGATCTCCCTGATCAATTCGATCTTCCACGGCTTCGGCTCGACCCGGCTCGACCCCGCGACCGGCATCTTGCTGCACAGCCGGGGCTCCTCCTTCCGCGTGGCCGAAGGCCATCCCAATGCGATCGGCCCGCGCAAGCGGCCGATGCACACGATCATCCCCGGCATGCTGCGGAAGGACGGCCGGGTGGTCATGCCCTTCGGTGTGATGGGCGGGCAATATCAGGCGGCCGGCCATGCCGCCCTGCTCTCCGGCATTCTCGACCGCGGGCTCGACGTCCAGGCGGCGATCGACGTGCCGCGTGCCTTCGCCTATGGCGGCGTGTTGGAGGTCGAGCCGACGATCGATCCCGCCACCCTCGGCCGGCTCGCCGCCAAGGGCCACCGTATGCAGGCGGCGGACCAGCCGATCGGCGGTGCCCAGGCGATTTGGATCGACCGCGAGCGCGGCCTGCTGCTCGGCGGCTCCGACCAGCGGAAGGACGGCATGGCGCTCGGCTTCTGATCAGTCCATGACCTCGCCACGGTCGACATGCAGGGTCTGGCCGGTGATGTTGCGCGCGGTCTCGGGCGCGGCCAGGAAGAGATAGGCACCGGCGACATCGGCGGGTTCCATCAGCCCGCCGAAGGCTTGGCGCTTCAGGATCGCTTCGATATGGGCCTCGGGCTCGATGCCGAGATGGGCCGCCTCCGCCCGGACCGAGCGCATCGAGGCTTCGGTCTTCACCCAGCCGGGGCAGACCGCGTTGACCGCGATCCGGCGCGGCGCCAGTTCGAGGGCGAGTGCGCGCATGAAGCCGATATTGGCGTGTTTCGAGGCGCAATAGGCGGAAAAGCCGGCCGCCCCGGTCTTGCCCCAGATCGAGGCGGTGAGCACGATGCGCCCGCCGTCCGGCATCTTCCCGAGCGCGGCCTTGGTGACCAGATAGGTGCCGATCACATTGATTTCGACGATGCGGCGAAAACGCGCCTCCACGGCCGGATCGGTGTCGGCCACGGGTGTGAAGAGTTCGAGCCCGGCATTGTTGATCAGCACGTCGACCCGGGGCAGCGCTTCGAAGACGCGATCGACCGCGGCACCATCGGTGATGTCGCAGGCGAAGCCCTTGACCCCCGGCCCGATCTCCGCCGCCACCGCGGGCGTCGCCGCATCGTCGGCCAGGATGGTCAGATCCGCCCCGGCGGCGGCGAAGGCTTCGGCGATACCCCGCCCGATGCCCCGGCTGGCCCCGGTGACCACGACACTCTGCCCTGCGAAGGAATAAGCCATGCCGCACTCCCGCTGACGATTGCGCCGCCAGCATCGCGGCGCGGCCGCGACGAGGGAACCGCCGTAACGTCAATCGCCGGCATTGACGGAATCAATGGTCAATCCGCGCCAACCGAAACAACGGCGCACGGACAGCACGATGCCGAGCAACGGAGCTTCGGCAGGACAATGGCGGGTACAGGAGCGAAGGAGGGGATGGTGGACGCGGCTGGGATTGAACCAGCGACCCCTACGATGTCAACGTAGTGCTCTCCCACTGAGCTACGCGTCCGGGCCATGCCGGGGCCGGGGGGTGGGTTCATCCGCCGACCGAGGACGGGGGATATAGAAGATTGGGCGGCGGCTGGCAACCCCTTTCCTTCATCGAACCGCCATCCGGGAAATGGCGTCCGGGCCGGTGATCGCGAAAAGCCGGGCCCGATCGGCAGGACGGGCCTTCACGCGGCGGCGCAATCGTCACATTCTAGGGCGTCACCCTTAGCTTCGAGGCCGCCACCCTTGTCGATCGCCACTCTCGCCGCCGAATCTCCGCAGCTTGCCGACACGGGCGATGGTGCGGTCGCGGTGACACGGCCGCCGGCGGGTTTGGCGGAGCGGCCGCTGGTGCTCTCCTCGCCCCATTCGGGGGCGATCTATCCGGCCGATTTCCTGCGCCAGTCGCGCCTCGATCCGACCAGCCTGCGCCGCTCGGAGGATTGTTTCGTCGATCGCCTGTTCGGCGGGGCGCCTGGCCGTGGCGCCACGCTGGTGCGCGCCCTCTTTCCCCGCGCCTATGTCGACCCCAACCGCGAGCCCTACGAACTCGATCCCACGATGTTCGCCGAGGTGCTGCCCGCCTTCGCCAATACCCGCTCGCTCCGGGTGCTGGGCGGGCTCGGTACCATCGCCCGGGTGGTCGCCGACGGGGCGGAGATCTATCGCGAGAAACTCTCCTTCGCCGAGGTGGAGGCGCGCATCGTCGCCTGCTACCGGCCCTATCACGCCGCCCTGACCGAGGCGCTGACCGCGGCCGAGCGGCGCCACGGTGTCGCCCTGCTGCTCGATTGCCATTCCATGCCCTCGACCGGCGGCCCGGGCGAGCGCGACGCCGGCCAGGGCCGGCCCGACATGGTGCTGGGTGACCGTTTCGGCATGAGCTGCACCCCCCTGGTGATCGAGACGGCGGAGAGCCTGCTGCGCGGCCTCGGCTACCGGGTGACGCGGAACGACCCCTATGCCGGCGGCTATATCACCCACCATTACGGCCGGCCCCGGCGCGGTCGCCACGCCCTGCAGATCGAGCTCAATCGCGCGCTCTACATGAACGAGACGCGGCTCGAACCGAACCATGGCTTCGACCGCCTCCAGGGCGATCTCGACCGCCTGGTCGCGGCCCTCGCCGCCATCCCCGACCAAGCCCTGAGACCCACCTCCTGACCCTGCTGCCATGACCTTCACCGTGCGCCCCGCCCGGGCGGGCGATCTCGACTCCATCCAGCGGATCTATGCCCACCACGTCGAAACCGGCTTCGCCTCCTTCGAGGAAGTAGCGCCCGACCTGGCCGAGATGACCCGCCGATTCGAGGTGCTGACCGGCGGTGGCTTTCCCTATCTGGTGGCGGAGGGCGGCGGCGCCGTACTCGGCTATGCCTATGCCGGGCCCTATCGGCCACGCTCGGCCTATCGTTTCACCTTGGAAGATTCGGTCTATGTCGATCCGGCGGCGACCGGGCGCGGCGTCGGCCGGGCGCTGCTCGCCCGCCTGATCGAGGAGGCGCGGACCAAAGGCTTTCGCCAGATCGTCGCGGTGATCGGTGACAGCGGCAATGCCGCCTCGATCGGCCTGCACCGCGCCATGGGCTTCGCCGACCGCGGCGTGCTCGAGAACGTCGGGCTCAAGAAGGGCCGCTGGCTCGACAGCGTGCTGATGCAGCTCGCCCTCTGACTCTCGGCTTTTCACTCCCCGCCGCCGTAACGGCAAAAAAAAGGGGCCGCGTCGAAACGCGGCCCAAGTTTAGGGAGGAAACGCCCAGGAAGGGCAGCGACACCAGCAAGCTGATGCCGCGGTGCACAATATGACATTGCAGCGCGGGATTGCCAAGCCCCGATCTTGAAAAAATTGTCCGTAGGTCGCCGAAGCCCTTGAGCGACAACAAAATTTCAAATTTGAGCAAAGGGTCGAAACTTATCGCCCGTGTGTGGCATCGGGTTACTACAGATCTCGCGAAGCCCCCGATTCGCGCCCCCTCACCCGCCGCCGGGGACGATTCGACTCAAGCCCGGCCACGCTCCGGCGGGGTGTCGCCCGCGCACCCCCGGCGGCCCGCGCAGCCACCTAGGCCTCATCCCTCGCCGCCCGAACAGTCACCGAAATGTAATTGAATTCATCGATGCGTCATTTATGCGCGCTCGCGGCAACACCATCAATATTTCGGAATGTCTCAGGGTGTAGCGCCACAATATTGTGGTAATTGATGCCGGAGACAAATCAGTACTTCCCTTTTTGTGACGGGAGGGTGACACCTTGCCCATTCGGATGCCGCCTGCACTGGCCCGCCGTTCGCTGCCCGACGAAGCGGCACTGGAAAGCGCCTTGGGAACCGGCACTTTGACCGCCCGCGAACCGGGCGATGGCGACGACAACGCCAAGGACAAGCGCCGCTTCCGCACCATCTTCCTCTCGGATATCCACCTGGGCACCCGTGGCTGCCAGGCGGACATCCTGCTCGATTTCCTGAAGCACACGGAATCGGAACAGCTCTATCTGGTCGGCGACATCATCGACGGCTGGCGCCTGAAGCGTTCCTGGTACTGGGCGCAGAGCCATAACGACGTCGTCCAGAAGGTGCTGCGCAAGGCCCGGAAGGGCACCCGCGTCTTCTATGTCCCCGGCAATCACGACGAAGCGGCGCGCGACTATGTCGGCCTGCACTTCGGCGGCGTCGCCGTCCTCATGGAGGCGATCCACACCACGGCCGACGGGCGCCGCTTCCTGGTCCTGCACGGCGACGCCTTCGACGGCATCGTGAAATACGCCAAGTGGCTGGCCCATCTGGGCGACTGGGCCTACAACGTGGCGCTCACCCTGAACACTTGGTTCAACCGGATCCGCCGCCGTCTCGGTTATTCCTACTGGTCGCTCTCGGCCTATCTGAAGCACAAGGTCAAGAACGCGGTCGATTACATCTCGCGCTTCGAGGAAGCGGTCGCCGAGGAAGCCCGCCGCCACCATGTCGACGGCGTGATCTGCGGCCATATCCACCATGCCGAGATCCGCGACATCGACGGCACCACCTATTGCAACGACGGCGACTGGGTGGAGAGCTGCACCGCCCTGGTCGAGCATATGGACGGCAGGCTCGAGATCCTGCATTGGGCGCCGGAATACGAAACCCGGGTGAGCGGGCGGCGTGCCCGCCAGACCGGCCTCGTCGCGGTCGAATGAGCGCGCTCGCCCGGGAAGTTCCCGCGCCCATGGTGCCGACGCTGCGCCTGCTGATTGTCACCGACGCCTGGCACCCCCAGGTGAACGGCGTGGTGCGCACCCTCGACACCGTGGCGCGCGAGGCGGCGGCGGCCGGCCATACCGTCGGCGTCATTTCGCCCGACCTGTTCCGCAACATCCCCATGCCGGGCTATGGCGAGATCCGCCTGGCGCTGGTGCCGCGCCGCCGACTCGCCCGCATGATCGAGCATTTCGCGCCAGACGCCATCCACATCGCCACCGAAGGCCCGCTCGGATGGACCGCCAGGCGTTACTGCCTGAAGCGCGGCCTGCCCTTCACCACGGCCTATCACACCCGCTTCCCCGAATATGTGAAGGCCCGTTTCGGCGTACCGCTGCCGATCACCTATGCCATCGTGCGCCGCTTCCATCGGCCATCGCGCGCCTTGATGGTGGCGACGCGGACGTTGCACGGCGAGCTGGCCGCGCGCGGCTTCGGCAATCTGCGCGCCTGGTCGCGCGGCGTGGACCTGGAGCGTTTCACCCCCGGGCCGAAGGACCTGCTGCCCGAGCTGCCGCGGCCGATCTTCACCTATGTCGGCCGGCTCGC
>JAYSCC010000065.1:0-9983 GCA_041915065.1 Zavarzinia sp. | reverse complement strand
TCGAACTGCCGCCCGAGGTGGTGGACCGCTTGGCCGGCGGGCTCGCCCGCATCACCGTCTGGGCCCGGGCGGATCGCAACAGCCCTTCGAAGGAATTCGCCATGGCGCTGTCGATCGACGGCGGCTTCGGGGGCTGGGTGCGCTTTCCACTCTCCGCCGCGAATTACGAGAGCTACAATTTCATGGCCCCTGTGCCCGAGAGCGCCAAGGGCAAGACGGTGCGCGTGCTGATCGCCCCCGACACTTCGGCCGGGTCCCGCGCCCTGTCTGCCAGCCACCTGATCGTCGACCGCATCCTGCGCCCGAGCGAGGTCGCGACCGAGCCGGCGCCCGCGAACTGACCCGTCAGTCGCGGCCGACCGCCGGCGCCCCGCTGGCGGCATGGTGGAAGCGGGTCTCCCACCAGGAAAACAGGATGTCGCGCAGGGCGGCACCGTCGTCCGCGCCATAGAGATCGCGCCGGGCGACGGCATCGAGCAGCGCCGCCTCTTCGGCCGTGAGGTCGACCGCGACCTCTTCCAATCGGATCGGTGCATTGGTGAATTCAGCGACATAGGCCGGATCGCGGGTCAGCGCCCTTGTCGCCTTGATCACCGGGTTGCGGAACTGGGCCGGAGTCCGGTTGCTGAACAGCACCGGCACCGGCGGCACTTTGGCGAGGTCTTCGGCGCTCGCCTCGAAGACCTGGATGCGGATCGGCTTCAGGGCGAAATTGCTGGTCCGCATGATGTCGGCGCCGCAGACATTGGGCACCGCCAGCAGGTCCATCAGAGCCAACAGCTCGACATGATCGCCCGCCCTGGTGTCCTGGCGGGTGATGGTGGCGGAGCCTTCCCGTGTCACCTCGGTACACATGAAGAAATTGAAGCTGTCGTGCACGTCGTCCGGCGTCAGGCCGTATTCGCGCTGCGCCTCGGCCTGGATGTCGTGGCAATTGGTGTGATGGCGAAAGCCATAGGCGCTCTCGTAGAGGAAGGCGCTGCAGCGGGGGAAGAGCACGTCGTTCCGGCCGTAACTGTCGGCCAGGAAATAGAGCATGGCGTTCTCGCGCGGGGGCGCCGACCACAGGAAACTGCCCGCCGTCGGATGGAAGCCGTGCACCGTACGGGTCCGCCCGCAGTGCATGAACTCCTTGTAGTCGTGCAGGTTGAAGCAGTTGAAGTCGACGCATTGCTGGCCTTCGACCTGCTCGATCCGCAGGATCTGGCCCTTCAGCAATTCGATCGCCTTGCCCGTGCCGGGCTCCAGCACGAAATCGGAAACCAGGCGCCGCGGGCTCATCGCCGATCCTCCGGCGCCAGGGCGGCATAATCGCGGAGCGCCAGGCGGATCAGCGCGGCACGGTCGGCCACCCCGGCGGGGCCCAGGCTGCGGTCGATCAGTTCCAGCTGCTGTTGGTTCAGGCGCAACACGACGCGGCGTGCCGGCGCGTCTTGGGGGGCAGACATCCGCAGATCCTCCATCGATCCGTCAGGTATACGTAAATGGGCAATATTGTGTCCAAAGAGATGATGGCGTCAGCCTATCGGCAGTGGCTGGGCGCAGATAACCGCGGATTCATGCGAAAGTCCCTTCGCGTTTTGCACCGCAGCAGGGATTTGACGGCGAAAATCACGTATACAAGAATTTCCGTCATCGTATCCAAGGATCCGCCATGCCCGCCCAGGTTTCCCGCGTCGACCTCGCCTATCGCGCCATGCGCCAGGCGATCATCGAACAGCAGCTCGCCCCCGGCACCAAACTGCCGGAAGACGAGATCGGCGAGGCTTTCGCGATTTCCCGCACCCTGGTGCGCCAGGCCTTGGCGCGGCTGAAAGCCGACGGGCTGGTCGACACCGGCGGCAAGCGCACGGCGACCGTGGCCCGCCCCAGCCTGGCCGAAGCGCGCGAAATCTTCCGCGTCCGCCGCGCCCTCGAACGGGAGGCGGTGCATCTGGTGGCGGAAGCCTGGAAGCCCGAGTTCGGTGCCCGCCTGGAAGGCCACGTCCGGGCCGAGGATGCGGCGCGGACGGCGGGGGACGAGCGGGTTTCGATCCGTCTGGCCGGGGAATTTCACCTCCTGCTCGCCGAACTGACCGGCAACCGCACGCTGATCGACTATGTGACCCAGCTCGTGGTGCGTTGCTCGCTCATCCTGGCGCTCTATGGCCGGCCGCATTCGTCGGACTGTGCAGTGAACGAGCACCGCGACATCATCGCGGCGCTCCGCAACGGCGACGCCGAACGGGCGGTCGACCTGATGGACCATCATGTCGGCCTGGTCGAGAGCCGCGCCCTGCTGGCCGAAGCCGCGGACGCGCCGAAGCTGTCCGCCCTGCTCGGCCGTTACGCCAGCGCGGCGGAAGCGGAAGCGGAAGGGGCCAAGGCCGGGCCGCGCGCCGTCAAGAAGGGTGGCAAACGATGAGCGCGGGCTACCACCATTTCGATTTCGCGGCGCTCTCGGCGCGCGATCGCTACAAGCTGATCATCGGCACCGTGGTGCCGCGGCCGATCGCCCTGGTCACCACTCGGGGGCCGGACGGGCGGGTCAACGCAGCGCCCTTTTCCTTCTTCAACAGCCTGTCGGCCGATCCGCCCATCCTGGCGATCGGGGTCGAGAACCATGCCGACATGAGCTTCAAGGACACCGCCCGTAACATCCGCATGACCGAAGAAGTCACGGTCAACATCGTCGACGACGCTCTGGTCGAGGCGATGAACACCTGCGCCGTCGATTTCCCGCCGGAGGTGGACGAGCTGGCCATGGCCGGTCTGACCGCGCTGCCCGGCACCCATGTCGGCTGCCCGCGCATCGCCGAGGCGCCGGCCGCCTTCGAATGCCGCCGCCACCTGACCCTCGAACTCGGCCGCAGCCGGGAAATCGTGCTGGGCGAGGTGAAGGGCCTCTTCCTGCGCGACGGCCTGGTCGATCCGGTGACCAAACAGGTCGACCAGCGCGGCCTCGACGCCGTCGGCCGCATGGGCGGCCATGGTTACGCCCGGACGCGCGACCTGTTCGACCTGCGCACGCCCTCGCTCGCCGAATGGACGGCAGCCTGCCGCATCGGGCGGACGGGCTGAGCCAACGCCTGCCTCCCGGGGCCTCGCCGGGAGCGTTGGGGTTTCATTGTCCGGGGCGTCGCGCGTAAGCGCCGGTATGACGGAGACACGGCATGGCGAATTTCATCCTCGATCGGCGCCACTTCCTCGCAGGCGCTTCGGCCGCCGCCCTGGCGGCGAGCCTGCCGCGGCGCGGCCGGGCGGCGGACGGCCTCACCGTCGGCATGATCTATGTCGGGCCCAAGGACGATTTCGGCTGGAACCAGGCCCATGCCGTCGGCGCCGCCACCATGAAGGCGATCCCTGGCGTTACCGTGGTCGAGGAGGAGAACGTCCCCGAGACGGCCAATGTGGTGAAGTCGATCGAGTCGATGATCGAACTCGAAGGGGCGAAGCTGATCTTCGGCACCTCCTTCGGCTACTTCAACCCGTTCATGGTCGACATGGCGAAGAAGTACCCGGACGTCGTGTTCCGCCATCCGACCAGCCTGTGGTCGGCGGACAAGCATCCGATGAACCTCGGCGGTTACTTCGGCTATATCGAGCAGGCCCATTATGTGAACGGCATCGCCGCCGGCCTGTCGACCAAGGCGAACAAGATCGGCTTCGTCGCCGCGAAGCCGCTCTCGATCGTGCTCCGCAACATCAACGCTTTCGCGATCGGGGCGCGCAAGGTGAACCCGGCGGTTACGGTCCAGCTCATCATGACCGGTGACTGGTCGCTGCCCGTGCGCGAGGCGGAATCGACCAATGCCCTGATCGATGCCGGCTGCGACGTGATCGCCTGCCATGTCGACAGCCCGAAAGTGGTGGTCAAGACGGCCGAGGGGCGCGGCGTCAAGACCTGCGGCCACAACGCCGACCAGTCGCCGCTGGCGCCGAAGGGCTTCATTACCGGTGCCGAGCTGAACTGGGGCGCCGTCTACAAGTCCTATGCCGAGATGATGCTGAAGGGCGAGACCCCGCCCAACATGCTGGAAGGCGGCTACGACAAGGGCCTGATCGCCTCCACTGCCTTCGGTGCCGGTGCTTCGGAGGCGGCGCGCAAGGCGGCGACCGAGGCGATCGCGGCGGTGACCGGCGGCGCGCCCATCTATGTCGGCCCGATCAAGGACAACAAGGGCAAGCTGGTGATCCCAGCCACCCTCGGCCTCTACGATCCTTCGCTCTGGGCCATGGACTATCTGGTCGAGGGCGTCGTCGGTTCGACCATCTGAGGCGTCAGGCCGCCTCTTCGACGATGTGGAGGAGGGGCAGACCGAAGACTTCCTCGAAAGTGTCGAGCAGGGCCATGTCGGCATCTTCCATGGTGACCGGCAGGCCCAGGTCGACCAGCGAGGTGACGCCGTGATCGGCGATGCCGCAGGGCACGATGCCGCCGAAATGCGACAGGTCCGGTTCCACGTTGAGGGCGAGGCCGTGATAGGTCACCCAGCGCCGCACACGGACGCCGATCGCCGCGATCTTGTCTTCCTGGGCGCCGGGGCCTTCGCCCCGCGTCACCCAGACGCCGACCCGGCCGTCGCGGATCTCGCCCTTCACGTTGAAGCGGGCGAGCGCCGCGATCACCCATTTCTCGAGCTTACAGACGAAGGCGCGGAGGTCGCGGCCCTGGCGCGTCAGGTCCAGCATGACATAGACGACCCGCTGCCCCGGCCCGTGATAGGTGAAGCGCCCGCCGCGCCCGGCGCTATAGACCGGGAAGCGGCCGGGGGCCAGCAACTCCTCCTCGGCGGCACTGGTGCCGGCGGTATAGAGGGGCGGGTGCTCCACCAGCCAGATCCGTTCGCGCGCGCGGCCGGCGTGGATCGCCTCGACCCGTTCCTCCATGGCGGCGAGGGCCGCCGGGTAGTCGGTCAGGCCGGGCGAGACCACCCATTCGATCGGATCAGGCGTTGCGGGATGGGACATGACGGGATTCCATTAACCTGTTGCTAAGCCTGTTCGGCCAGACTGCGAACGTCAATCGTGGAGGGCGCGCCCGTGTCGGCGGTCGGAGAAGTCTATATCGACATATCGGTGGTCCTGGGGCGGTCCACCATGCCCATCCATCAGCTTTTGAAGATGGGCCGCGGCGCCGTCATCGAACTCGACACCAAAGAGAACCAGTCGGTCCTGATTCTGGCCAACGGCAAGCCGATCGCCAAGGGCGAAGTGGTCGTCTCGGGCGAGCATATCGCGGTTTCCGTCACGGAGCTTCTGTTCGGCAAGCATCGCTAGTCCGGCCGTGGCGCAGAGCGTAACAGGGGGGACCGGCGATGCCGTCGGAAATACGACTGATCACCTTCACCAAGCCTGAAATCGTCGCCGCCATCAGCGATTTTCACCTCCGCCGCAAATTGCCGATCCCGAAAGGCGCCGTCCTCTCGGTCGACATCGCGACCACGCCCGACATCGAGGTCACCCTGCAGATCCGGCCGGACGGCGAGCATGATCCAGTCGCCTTCCCGGTCAACGCCTTGACCTTGGCGGCGGCCCTGGTCTTCTTCTGCATCAACCGCGGCATCCCCCTGCCGGCGCAATCGACCAAGCATCTGACCATGCGGGGCGAGGAAGTTACCCTGGCGATCTCCCATGTCCATCATGGCTGAGCAACGGCACGGCATTATCACCATAAGTTTATTGTGATTTATTTCTTTTAATTTTGTTATTGCGTTAAATTTGGCCATTGCCATATTTCAGCTATGCTTATGAAGGTCGGCCCCATCGGGTACGGCCTTCGTTCCTGTCCTTTCGACGGGCACTACCCGTGCCGAGGTCCCGATGCTGCCGCTGGCGCTCGATCTCTCTCGCCTTCGCGTCGTTCTGGTCGGCGGTGGCGACGCTTTGACGAAGCGCCTGGCCTTGGTCGACGACGCCGGTGCCGCCGAAGTCCTGGTCTTCGCGCCGCAGGCGGGGGAGGCCCTGGCTGCTGCGGCGGGCGACCGGCTGCAGCAGGAGCTGCCGGATGCGGTGGCGTTGGCCGGCGCGGCCCTGGTGATCGTCGCCGGCCTGCCGCGCGAGGGCTCGACCGCGATTGCCGCGGCGGCCCATGCAGCGGGTGCGCTGGTCAATGTCGAGGATGTGGTCGAACTCTGCGACGTGCATCTGCCGGCTTTGGTGCGGCGGGGCGACCTCACTATCGCCGTCTCGACCGGCGGTAAGAGCCCGGCCCTGGCCCGGCGGCTGAAGCGGCATCTCGAAGCCACCTTCGGTCCCGAATGGCAGGAACGGTTGGAAGAACTGGCGGCGGCGCGTCTGCGCTGGCGTGCCGAAGGCCTGTCGCCCGGCGAGATTTCGCGGCGATCGGACGCCTATCTGGATGAGAGGGAATGGTTGTCATGAACGCGATGGCGGCCGACCGCCGGCAATGGGCCCGCGACCAGGCGATCGGCCTGCGCAATCTCTACGGCCCGCTGGAGGGTGAAGGCCTGGTCAAAGTGATGACCCGGCTGGAATTCCCCGGGCGCATCGCCCTGGTCTCGTCCTTCGGGGCCGAATCGGCGGTGCTGCTGCATCTCGTCGCCAAGGTCGACCGCAATATCCCGGTGATCTTCCTCGACACCGACAAGCTGTTCGGCGAGACGCTGCGCTACCGCGACCGCCTGACCAAGCTGCTCGGCCTGACCGATGTCCGCACCATCGAGCCCGATCCTGCCGCGGTCGCCGAACGGGATCCGGACGGCGTGTTGTGGCGCGATAATCCGGATGCCTGCTGCAAGCTCCGCAAGGTCGAGCCGCTCGATCGCGCACTCGCCGGTTTCGATGCCTGGATCACCGGGCGTAAGCGCTTCCAGACCACGGAACGCGCCGACCTGCCCAATATCGAATCGGCCAAGGGAATGGTGAAGATCAATCCCCTGATCTCCTGGGATGCCGAGGCGCTGGAAGCCTATCGCACCGCCTACGACCTGCCGGCCCATCCGCTGGTCGAGGATGGTTACCTGTCGATCGGCTGCATGCCTTGCACTGAACGTGTGGCCCCGGGCGGCGAATACCGCGACGGCCGCTGGGCCGGCAGCGAGAAGAAGGAATGCGGCATCCACCTGGAGGCCGATGGCTCGGGCATCTGACGCGGGTGTCTAACGTGGACGGCGGCGAAACAGGGCTTGCCACCCCCCGCCGAATTTGCTACCACCCGCGCCTGCCCCGGGCGGTCGTGGCGGAATGGTAGACGCGCAAGCTTGAGGTGCTTGTGGGGTAACTCCCGTGGAAGTTCGAGTCTTCTCGACCGCACCAATCTGAAAGGCCCTGGAAACCAACGGTTTCTGGGGCCTTTTCACGTCAGGCCGACGGCCGCGTTATAGGCCCCGAAGGAGAATCGGCGGGTCTGCTCCGGCAGCTTCCCTTCGGCAAGCAGAACGCCATAGCATTCCTCCAGTGCCGCCGCGGCGACCAGCAGGGCAGAGACCGGCTGGATCACCAGCCTGAAGCCGATTCCCTCGAGATCGCGCGGGCGAAGCCAGGGCGTTTTGCCGTCTTCCACCATGTTGGCGACCAGGGGCACGCCGGGGAAGCGCGCCGCGATCGCCGCCATCTGTTCCGGCGTCTCCGGCGCCTCGACGAAGAGGAGGTCGGCCCCGGCGGCCAGATAGGCGTCGGCCCGGCGCAGCGCCTCGTCGAGCCCGTCGGTCGCGATCGCATCGGTGCGCGCCATCACGCAGAAGGCGGGATCGCGCCGGGCCGAGGCGGCGGCGCGGAGCCGCGCCACCGCGTCCCCGACCGGCACCACCGCCTTGCCCGCCATATGGCCGCAGCGCTTGGGCAGCACCTGGTCTTCGAGCTGGATGCAGGCGGCCCCGCCCGCTTCGTAGAGCCGGGTCAGGCGCGCGGCGTTCAGGGGACCGCCGTGGCCGTTGTCGCCATCGGCGATCAGGGGGAGTTCGCCCGCCACCTCGGCCAGGGCGCGCACACGATCCGCCATCTCGGTCGCGGTGACCAGGCCGATGTCGGGCAAGCCGAGCAGGCTGCCGGCGACGCCGAAGCCGGTCATATAGAGCGCCCTGGCCCCCGCCCGTGCCGCCATCCGGGCCGAGAGCCCGTCGAACACGCCGGGCGCCACCAGGATCTCCGGCCCCGCCAGCAGGCGGCGCAGCGCTGCCCCGGCGCTCACAGAGCGACCGGCGGTTCGGGGTAAGAACCGGCGGCGGCGATCGCCTCGTCGCTCATCGCCAGCATCTGTTGGTACATCGCCTTGGGGAAGGCTTGGTGCGGCTTGGCGGGGTCGTAGGCGGGCTGGGGCACCGTGCCGCCGGCACCCGGTTCGTCCACCGGGGCCGTGTAACGCGCCGCTTCCGCCGCCGTGATGCCGGCCGCCGCCAGGGTGACGGGGTCGATCCAGGCGCGCGGGTCGATCGGCGCCGCTGAAGTCGCGATTTCGAGCGAGAGCTGATCCGGCCCGGCGAAATAGATCGAGCGGCACATGCCGTGATCGATCGGCCCGAACACGGGGATGCCGCGGCGGCGGATCCTGTCGCGGAAGGCGAGCAGGGCGGCTTCGTCGGCGACGCGGAAGGCCAGGTGCTGCATGGTGCCCGGTGCGCTCGCCCGGGCGCCGTTGCCGGCATGGCTGCGGCCCAGCTCGATCGGGATCTCCCGCGTGCCGGGGATCTCGACCAGGGAGAAATGGCACTGGTCGTTCAAATGCAGAAAGGCGTGGAAGGCATTGGCCACGCCGTGCATGGGAAAGATCGCTTCCAGCCGGCAACCCAGCACGTCGGCGAAGAATTCGATGTGCTGCTTGATGTTGCCCGCCATCACGGCGATGTGATGGATGCCGTTCAATCGTGCCATGGTTCCCCCCTTGGCGGTGCCGGGCTTCAGCCCTTGTTCGTGGTGATGCCGGCGAAGACCGAGTCCATGATCAGCGCTTCCTGTGCCGCGCGGCGGACCGGGTCGTCGACGTCGATGCCGAAGGCTTCGCGCATCAGGGGCGCCAGCGTAAAGAAACTGGCGGCCGCGGCGTGGAGCATGATGACGAGCTGTTCGGGCGGATGTGGCTTCAGTTGCCCCGCCGCGATGGCACGCCGGGCGATCTCGACCAGGGCGGCATAGCGGGGCGCCATCAATTCCTTCACCATCCAGGTGAGGCGCGGGCCGCCGATCATCCCTTCCATCATCACGATGCGGCCGAGTGCTGGCGCTTCCATCGACATATGCAGGAACAGGCGCATGGAGAGCTTGAGCTGGGCCAGCGGATCGGCGTCCTTGCCGGCCGCCAGCATCATGCGCTCCTCCGCCACGAAACCGTCCTTCAGCGACAGCAGGGCGGCGCGCCAGAGCTGGTCCTTGGTTTCGAAGTGATAATGCACGGCCGATTGGGCGACCCGGGCGGCCCGGCCGACATCGGTCATCGTCACCTGGTCGAAGCCGTAGCGTGAGAACAGGTCCAGCGCGGCGGTCAGGATGCGCCCCGCCGTGTTCTCCCCCTTCAGCCGCTTTTCCGCCGCCGCCATGGTGCCCTCCCGAAAACTGATCCAATAATCAGTAAATCTGTTTGCGAAGTCAATTTTTCAGGTTATTGAATCGAAAAATTGAAAAAGGGGAGGGGACCTTGGCGAGCATCGAGCGGGAGCCCTATGGCTTCGTCCATGTCGATCCGTCGGCGATCAAGGAGGTCTATGGCGGGCCGGGCGGCCTCGTCTTCGTCGAATGCATGCGCATCCGGCCGGCGGGCGACAGTTCGAAGAAAGTGATCCTGTTCAGCCATCCGGTGGGCGGCGGCGCCTTCCTGCCGCTGGTCTCCGCCCTGGCGCGGGCGGGACGCCATGTCGTCTATTGCAACACCCGTTACCGCGGCAACGACAGCGCCCTGATCCTGGAGAAATGCGTCCTCGACCTCGGCGCCTGCATCAAGGACCTCAAAACGCGCTTCGGCTACGAGACGGTGACGCTCGGCGGCTGGTCGGGCGGTGGCTCCCTCTCGCTCTTCTACCAGGACCAGGCGGCGGCGCCGACCATCACCG
>JAYSCC010000064.1:0-9987 GCA_041915065.1 Zavarzinia sp. | reverse complement strand
GGTCCCAAGGCGCTGGGCGCCGGAGCCGGCGGCTGCTGCAAGGCGGCCTGCCCTATGCTGGCCGGCGGCCTGTCGGCGGCTCCGTCGCCCGCTGTCACCGAACCCGCCACCTACGCCCACATCACCGATGTAATGGCCTGCATTCCGCGGACCGGTGCCCCCCATGGCGGCATCGTCCCCGATGCCACGGGACCGCCTACTCCCGCCTGATCGCGCGACACGCGCCGTTTCCCATCCTCGACGAATTCCGGTGTGACACGAGATCCGTCGCATTGCGGCGCCGGAGATTTTCGTTCCGCCCGCCGCGCCGCTTCCGTGCGCGGCACCGCTCCCGTTTTCCAGCCCAGGACCCGACCGTCATGACAGTTTCCGTCGCATCGCCACCGGCAAAGCCAGTGCAGGAGGCCATTCCCGGCTACAACGAGGCGATCATCAAGCGCTTCACCGTGGCGACCGTGGTCTGGGCCTTGTTCGGCTTTTCGGTCGGCACCTTCATTGCCACCCTTCTGTGCTTTCCCGATCTGAACGGCGGCGAATTCCTCACCTTCGGGCGCTGGCGGCCGGTCCATACCACGTCCGTGGTCTTCGCCTTCGGCGGCAATGCCCTGATCGGCACCTCACTCTATGTCGTGCAGCGGACCTGTCAGGTCGGCCTCTGGGGCGGCAAGCGACTGGCGAATTTCGTCTTCTGGGGTTACCAGGCGTTCCTCGTCGTCGCCATCAGCGGCTACATCATGGGGATCACCCAGAGCAAGGAATATGCGGAACCGGAATGGTACGCCGACCTGATGCTGCTGGTGGTCTGGGTCGCCTATTTCGCGGTCTTCATGGGCACCATCACGCGGCGCCGCGAACCCCATATCTATGTCGCCAACTGGTTCTATCTCGCCTTCATCGTGACCGTCGGCGTGCTGCACATCGTGAACAACCTGGCTCTGCCGGTCTCGATCGTCGGCACCAAGAGCTATTCCGAATTCTCCGGCGCGCAAGACGCCATGGTGCAGTGGTGGTATGGCCACAACATCGTCGGCTTCTTCCTGACCGCGGGCTTCATCGGCATCATGTACTATTTCGTGCCGAAGCAGGCTGAGCGGCCGATCTATTCCTACCGCCTGTCGATCGTGCACTTCTGGGCGCTGATCTTCCTCTACATCTGGGCCGGGCCGCACCACCTGCATTACACCGCCCTGCCGGACTGGACCCAGACGCTCGGCGCCGCCTTCTCGATCATGCTGTGGATGCCGTCCTGGGGCGGCATGATCAACGGCATCATGACGCTCTCGGGCGCCTGGGGGAAACTGCGCAAGGACCCGATCCTGCGCTTCCAGGTCGTCGCCGTCGCCTTCTACGGCATGGCCACTTTCGAAGGCCCGCTGATGGCCCTGAAGCCGGTCAATGCGCTCAGCCATTTCACCGACTGGACGATCGGTCACGTCCATTCTGGCGCGCTCGGCTGGGTCGCCTTCATCGCCTTTGGCGCCCTCTACTACATGGTGCCGCGGCTGTGGCGCCGGCCGCTGTGGTCGACGAAACTCGTGGAGTGGCACTTCTGGCTCGCCTCGATCGCTATCGTCCTCTACATCTCGGCGATGTGGATCTCGGGTATCACCCAGGGTCTCATGTGGCGCGCCTACAACGCCTTCGGCTTCCTGCAATATTCCTTCGCCGACAGCGTCGCCATGCTGCACCCCTATTACCTGACCCGTGCCTTCGGCGGCGTGCTCTATGTCGCCGGTGCCGTGCTGATGGCGATCAACTTCGTGATGACCATACGCCAGCCCGCCTCGGCCAAGACGCGCGCCGAAGCGCCGGCCCTTGCCTGAAGGAGGAGAGATCATGCCCCGTTTCAATCACGGACCGATCGAGCGCAGCTCGCTCCTCCTCTTCCTGCTCACGCTGATCGTCATTTCGATCGGCGGTCTCGTCGAGATCGTGCCGCTGTTCAAGGTCGAGACGACGATCACGCCGGTCAAGGGGGTCAGACCCTACAGCCCGCTCGAACAACTCGGCCGCAATATCTACACGCGCGAAGGCTGCTATCTCTGCCACAGCCAGATGGTGCGGCCCTTCCGCGACGAGGTGGACCGCTACGGCCATTATTCGATCGCGGCCGAGAGCATGTACGACCACCCCTTCCTCTGGGGCTCGAAGCGGACGGGGCCCGATCTCGCCCGCGTCGGCGGCAAATATTCCAACGCCTGGCACGTCGCCCATCTCGAAAACCCGCGCAGCGTAGTGCCGGAATCGATCATGCCGTCCTACGCCTTCCTGCGGAACAAGGACTTGGTCACCAGTGACATCAGGGATCACTTGAGGGCGCTGCGCGGCGTCGGCGTGCCCTATAGCGACGAAATGATCCGCGACGCCGAGGCGGACATCAAAGCCCAGGCCACGGGCGAGGGGACGGACGCCATGCTGGCGCGCTATCCCAAGGCCAAGGTCGGCGATTTCGACGGCCAGCCCGACCGCCTGACCGAGATGGACGCCTTGATCGCCTATCTCCAGGTGCTCGGCACCATGGTCGATTTCGGCGACGTCCGCCTCGAACAGCCGGGGCAGTGATCATGACCGAATGGCACATCACATTTCTCATGTGCGTTTGGCTCGTGCTCGCCTTCGCCTTCTTCCTGCTGGTTGCCTGGCGGGCTTTCCGCCCCTCGGTGCGCCAGGCCATGCGCCACAACAGCATGATTCCCTTTGCCGTGAAGGACGAGATCGATGGCATCTCCTGAACGTGATCCCGTGAGCGGCTACCGCACCACCGGCCACGAGTGGGACGGCATCAAGGAACTGACCACGCCGATCCCGCATTGGTGGGTCTCGGTGTTCCTGGCCACCATCGCCGTCGCCGTGATCTATCTCTATCTGATGCCGTCCTTCGCCGGCACCACGGGCTTTCTGCCGGGTGCCCTGAAATGGACCAGCAAGGGCCAATTGGCGGAAGACCAGGCGGTCGCGATGGCGGCCCAAGGGCCGTGGCGCCGCGCCATCATGGCCGTGCCGCTCGAACAGGTCGAAGCCGATCCGGACCTGCGGCGTTTCGCCATCGCTGGCGGCAAGGCGCTGTTCAACCAGAATTGCGCGCCCTGCCACGGCGTCGGCGCGGGCGGCCAGCAGGGCCAGTTCCCCTCCCTGATCGACGATGATTGGCTGTGGGGTGGAAAGATCGACGACATCCGCCAAACCATCACCCACGGCATCCGCAACGACGATTCCGACAGCCGTTCCAGCGTCATGCCGACCTTCGGCGACATTCTGTCGAAGGGCGAGATCGAACAGGTGGCGGATTATGTCGTCAGCCTGTCCGATCCGGCCGCCGATGCGACCCGCGCGGCCATGCCCGGCGCTGCCGTGTTCCAGGCCAATTGCGCCGCCTGCCACGGCCCGTCCGGCGAAGGCTCGCGCGAGTTCGGGGCACCGCGCCTGAACGATGCCATCTGGCTCTACGGCCGGGGACGGGATGCCGTGATCCGGCAGGTCACGCGGCCGCGCATGGGGGTGATGCCCTCTTTCGCCGCCCGTTTCGACGAGGCGACGATCCGCATGCTGGCGACTTATGTCCACAGCCTGGGCGGGGGCGAGCGGTGAGTACCGCCGCCTCGGCACGCGGCCGGGCGGCCCGCCGCCGCCCGGTGCCGCTGCCGGTCAAGGGGCGTTACCGCCGGATCAAGACGGTTGTCGGCCTCGGCTTGATCGGCCTTTTCTTCGCCGTGCCCTGGCTCCGCTTCGATCGCGGGTTCGACCAACCGGGACAGGCTGTGATGTTCGACGTGCCGGGCCGCCGCCTGCTCGTCTTCGGTCTCGAGTTCTGGCCGCAGGACCTGCCGCTGGTGCTCGGCCTGATGATCCTGGGCGCCCTCGGCCTGTTCCTGGCGACGGCGATCTCGGGCCGGCTGTGGTGTGGCTTCACCTGTCCGCAGACGGTGTGGACCGATCTCTTCTTTGCCATGGACCGGCTGGCCGATCGTATCGCCGGCAAGGGCAGGGGCGGCGCCAAGGTGATCCGTCAGGCGTTCTGGATCGGCTTGTCGCTGCTCACCGGCATCGGCTTCGCCGCCTATTTCACCGATGTCACCGTCCTGCCGGGCGCTCTCCTGTCCGGCCGGGCTTCCGCCGGTACCGTGTTCTCCATCCTTCTGCTGACCGCGACGACCTGGCTGCTCGCCGGTTTCGCGCGGGAGCGGGTGTGTCTCCACATGTGTCCTTGGCCGCGCTTCCAGGCGGCCCTGCTCGATGCCGACAGCCTCGTCGTCACCTATCAAGCCTGGCGCGGCGAACCGCGCGGCAAGAAACGCCTGGCGCTCAAGCCCGAACTGACGCCCGACCTGCCGCTGCCGGCGGCGGGCGAGGCGACCCGGGGCGACTGCGTCGATTGCGAGCGCTGTTTCGCCGTCTGCCCGACGGGGGTCGATATCCGTGAAGGCCTGCAAATGGGCTGCATCGGTTGCGGCCTCTGTATCGATGCCTGCGACGATGTCATGGCCAAGTTGGAGCGGCCCGCCGGCCTGATCCGCTTCGACAGCGAAGCCAATCAGGCGAGCCCCACCCTGGCGCGGCCGAAGGCCCGGGTGGTCCGGCCGAAGACGATCTTCTTTGCTGCCGCCTGCCTGGTCGTCGTCGGTCTGCTCGGCTTCGGCCTTTCGACCATTCAACGGGTGACCATCGACCTGACCCCCCAGCGCAACCCGCCCTTCGTCGCCCTCTCCGACGGCAGTATCCGCAACGACTACCAGATCCGCCTGTCGCACCGTCTGCCGGCGCTGGCGGCGGTCGCCGTCTCGGTCGAGGGCCTGCCGGGCGCTAAGATACGGATCGGCGATCGCGACGATGCGAAGCTCCCCGTCAACGAGGACCGCTCCGCCGACGACCGCCTGATGATCACGGTGCCGCGCAGTACCCCGGTCGAAGGCCGCAAGGAAATCACCATCCAGTTCAGCGATGCGGCGACCGGCCAAGTGCTGCGCCGGATCGACAGCTATTTCTGGGGGCCGGAATGAAGACCGAGCGGCGCGATCGCTGGATTCCCTTCGCCTTCGTCGGCTTCTTCCTGTTCCTGGCCGTGCTCGAAGGCGATTTCATCCGTATCGCCTATCAGAGCTTCACCGGCCTTGTGACCGACGAAGCCTATGCAACCGGCCTCGACTACAACGAGATCCTGGCGGCGCGGGAGGCCGAAAAGCGCCTCGGCTGGACGGTGGATGGCCGTTTCGAGGCGACTGGCCCGTTGCAGGGACGCTTCCATGTGACCTTCCGCGACCGGGACGGCCGGCCGCTCGAAGCGGGCTTGACGGTGACCGCTGAACGCCTGACCCGGCTCGCCCAGATCCTGCCGGTGACCATGGTGGAAGCCGCGCCGGGCGAATGGGACGGCGTGGTGAAACTGCCGCTGGCCGGCCATTGGTCGATCCGCGTCATCGCCCATGCCGGCGACGACAAGGTCCACCGCATCGTCGACATCGAGGTGGAACCATGAGCGTTGCCGCCCCAAAAAACCTGCCCCACGGAGAGGAGTGACCGCCATGGACGCCATCCTGTTCCTGATTCCGATCGCCCTCGCCCTCGGCGGTCTCGGCCTCGCCGCTTTCCTGTGGACGACGTCCAACGGCCAATACGACGATCTCGACGGTGCCGCCGTCCGCATTCTCTTCGACAACGACAGCCCGGAGTCCCAGCCATGAACTTCTTCGCCCTGGTCAATGCCGTGCTGGCCGCCGTCGCGGGCTTCATGGCGGCGGGCCTGCACGGTGCCGCGGTCGGCGTCGCTCTCTGGTTCGTCGTGCTGGTCGCCTGGCGTGCCACGGCGTCGTCGGCCCTGCGCCATGGGATCGCCTCTGCCGCGACGTTCGGGTTCGGGGCGGTGCTTCGGCTGCTCGGCCTCGTGATGGCGGTGCCGATCGCCCTGCTCGGCCTCGGCGTCGGTTTCGTCCTGCTGCTGCGTGACCGGGCGACGGATGTCCTGCCCCCGGCACCGGCCTCGCTCGGCGTGACATCCTGGATGCGCCGCGCCGCGCGATTTCTGTCCGGCTTCGTCGCCGCCGAAACCCTGCCCTATACGCTCGCCAACCTGCTGGCGCTGATCGTCATCGGTTGCGTCGCCATCGGCATGCAGGTGGCACTCTATGCGGCACTGGGGGCGGTACCGGTCATGCTCGTCGTCCTCATGATGGTCGCCGTCGACAGCAGTGCCGAGCCGGAGGACGATCACGCCTGACCCATTGACGGCGGTGCGGAGACTGCTCTAGCGTTTCCTTCGATGGTGCCCGATGGGCTGAAAAGGGAACGCGGTGAGGCTTCGGCCAAAGCCGCGGCTGCCCCCGCAACTGTAAGCGGGTAGGACGCAGTATCGATGCCACTGGCTGTGCCTCTTCCTTCCACGGGGGGCATGCAAGGCCGGGAAGGCGACTGCGATCCGGTGATCCGCGAGCCAGGAGACCTGCCGTCGACGTTGTGTGCGTGAACCAGCCCGGGCGGGGTGTCCCGGTGCGAAGTAAAGCGCCACGTCTGATGTGGAAGGTCTCTCGATGCACATCATGGAAGGCTATCTGCCGGCCGCGCATTGCGTGGCGTGGTATGCCGTCTCGGCCCCGTTCGTCGCCGCCGGGGCGATCAAGATCCGAAAAATCCTGGCCGAGCGGCCGCAGGCGCGGCTGACTCTGGCGGCGTCAGGCGCCTTTGCCTTCGTTCTCTCGGCCCTCAAGATGCCGAGTGTAACCGGTTCGTGTTCCCATCCGACCGGTACCGGCCTCGGCGCGGTGGTGTTCGGGCCGCCGGTCATGGCCGTGCTCGGCATCATCGTGCTGTTGTTCCAGGCGCTCCTGCTGGCGCATGGCGGCCTTACCACGCTTGGCGC
This sequence comes from Zavarzinia sp., assembly GCA_041915065.1. Classification (GTDB taxonomy): domain Bacteria; phylum Pseudomonadota; class Alphaproteobacteria; order Zavarziniales; family Zavarziniaceae; genus Zavarzinia. The sequence continues at coordinate 3,137 of JAYSCC010000064.1, read as the reverse complement.
CAATGTCTTTTCGATGGCAATCGTCGGGCCCTGGGTCAGTTACGGGCTCTGGCGTCTCGGTGTCGCGGCCGGTTGGCCGGTCGCGCGCTCGGTCTTCCTTGCCGCCGCTCTCGGTGACTTGGCGACCTATCTGACGACGTCGGTCCAATTGGCCCTCGCCTATCCCGATCCGGCCAGTGGATTCGCCGGGGCGGTGATGAAATTCGGCGGCGTCTTCGCCGTCACGCAGATCCCGCTCGCCATCGCCGAGGGGCTTCTCACCGTCGTGGTCGTCGACGCGCTCGCCGGCAAGGCACCCGCGGCCGACAAGATCCGCATTCTGTCGGGGGAGCTTCGCTGATGCGCGTCCATCGCAGCATCCTGCTGCTCGCCGCGGTCGCGGCGCTCGTTGTCGCCCCTCTCGTCATGGGCGGGGAATTCGCCGGCACCGACGATCAGGCGACCCGGGCCATCGAAGCCGCCGAGCCCGGTTATCAACCCTGGTTCCAGCCCCTTTGGGAACCGCCCAGTGGCGAGATCGAGAGCCTGCTCTTTGCCTTGCAGGCCGCCTTGGGGGCTGGCGTGATCGGTTACGTGCTGGGGCGTCGCCACACCCGGACGGCGGGGTGACATGGCCACCTTTGCAGTCGACCGTGCGGCCTGCCTCGGCCGCTGGCGGCACCGCCCGCTCGCCGAAAAACTGCTGCTCGGCCTCGGCATGCTCGGGCTCGCCGTGACACTGCCGCCATTCCCGGGGGCGTTGGCCGTCATCCTGGCCATGCTCGGCTGTACCTTCGTGCTGGCGCGGGTCCCCGCCAGCACGTGGGGAGCGGCGGCCGCGGCACCGGCCGGCTTCCTTGCGACCGGGGCCATCACGCTGCTGTTCGGCATCGGTCCCGACGGATTGACACTGGCGCCGGGCGGGGTAGCAGCGGCGGCGGCACTGGCGCTCAGGTCCTTCGCGGCCCTGTGCTGCCTGCTCTTCCTCTCGCTTACCACGCCGGCCACCGACCTTTTGCGCGGGTTTCGGCGCCTCGGTGTGCCGCGCGATATCGTCGAGGTGGCGCTGCTGACTTATCGCTTCGTCTTTCTCTTGGGCGATGCCGCCCTGGCGATGGATCATGCCCAGCAAGCCCGCCTCGGCCATTCGAACAATCGGCGCCGGCTCCGCTCCCTCGGCCTCCTGGTGGCCAATCTCCTGCCGCGGGCGCTGGCCCGGGCGCGCCGGCTCGAGAATGGTCTCGCCGCCCGGGGTTGGGACGGCGATATGCCGGTCCTTGGCGCGGCACCTGCGGCGTCGCTGCCGGCCCTTTTCGCCATCGCGGCGCTGCTCGCGGCGGTTGCCGCCACCGGGATTTGTCTGTCATGACCCTGCTCGCCGCCGAAGACATCGCCTACAGCTTCCCGGGCGACATTCCGGCCCTGCGCGGCCTCAGCCTCGCCGTCGCCCGCGGCCGGCAGGTCGCCATCCTGGGACCGAACGGCGCCGGCAAATCGACCCTTCTGCTGCACCTCAACGGCACGCTGCGGCCGGCTTCGGGGCGGGTCCTGGTCGCCGGTGCGCCGGGCGATTATTCGCGGAAGGGCCTGAACGCCTGGCGCCGGCGGATCGGTCTCGTGCTTCAGGATGCGGACGACCAGCTTTTCGCCGCCACCGTCTTCGAGGATGTCTCCTTCGGGCCGCTCAACCTCGGTCTCGGCGAGAGCGCGGCGCGCGCAAGGGTGGAGGTGGCGCTCGCCGCCCTCGGCATCACCGATCTGCGTGACCGGCCGACCCATATGCTGTCCGGTGGGCAGAAGAAGCGGGTGGCAATCGCCGGCGCCATCGCGCTGGAGCCCGAGGTCCTGTTGCTGGACGAGCCGACCGCCGGCCTCGATCACGCGGCATCCGCGCAACTGACGGCATTGCTGGCAAGCCTGTCGGCGCGGGGCACGACACTGGTGTTCTCGACCCACGAGGCGGAACTCGCCTGTCTCCTGGCCGACGAGGTGGCGCTGTTCGACCAGGGACGCGTGGCAGCACAGGGGCCGGCGCTCGACATCCTGACGAACCGCGACCTGCTCGCCGCCGCCCATGTGCGCCCGCCGGTGTTGCTCGACGTGGCGCTGAAGGCGCGGGATCTCGGCCTAATCGGTGGGGACGAACCACTGCCGCGGGATCTGCCGGTTCTCTTCAGCCTGATGGAAGGCTGGCAGATCCGACGCGGCGCAGTAGATAGACATCCATGATCCAGCCGTGGCGGGCCCGCGCCGCGGCCCGTGCGGCTTCGATGCGGGGGCCCGCCTCGGCCAGGGGGCCGGACAGGGTGATCGCCTGCGCCATGCCCAGATAGGCGCCCCACCAGATTTCGATGCCGGCTGGGTCCAGGTGACGGAACGAACACTCGCCGTCCAGCATGACCACGGCGGTGTCGACGCCTTCGGGCCAGCCATCGGTTCGCAACTGCCGCCCGGTGGTGACCACGAAGGGGGCACCAATCTCGTTCAGGGGAATGCCGTGAGCGGCGGTCAACGTCTGCACCGCGGTAATGCCGGGGATCACCTCGATTCGTGGTGGCGGCGACAGCCGTGCGGCGATGCGCAGACTGCTGTCGTAAAGCCCGGGATCACCCCAGATCAGCAGGGCGACACGGCCGATGCCGGGGCCGGCGGTGGCGATGGCGCCGTGCCAGGCGGCGGCAATGGCATCGTGCCAATCTTCGACCCCGGCCCGGTAGTCGGCCCGCCCGGCATCGCGGCGCGGCAGCTCGACATCGGCGATCCGGGTCGCCGGATTGGTCAGCACGTCGGCCAGGATGGTCCGGCGCAGGTCCGCCAGCTCCGCCTTCTCGGCCCCCTTGCAGGGAATCAGGATGAGATCGGCGGCATTGATGGCGCGGATCGCCTGGAGTGTCAGATGGGCCGGGTCGCCCGTGCCGATGCCGATCAGGCTGAGATGCCAGGGGTCATTCATCGCCGTCGCCTTCTGCCAGCGGGCCGTAGAGAATCAGGCAGGGTGGCCCCGCCGTCGACGCGGCCGTCAGATGGCGGGCGAGGCCGGCCACGGTGCCGCGCCGCCGTCTTTCGCCCGGCAGGCTGGCGTCTTCCACCATCAGGGCCGGCGTCTCGCCCGGCAAGCCGATAGCGGTCAGCGCCGCCGCCAGGGTTGGAAACGTCCG
>JAYSCC010000063.1:0-10035 GCA_041915065.1 Zavarzinia sp. | reverse complement strand
CCTGCTCGACGGCCCGGCGCCGGAGGGCTGGGCCACGCTGCCCGGCACGATCGAGGATGCGCAATATCACGGTGCTTCGCGCCGCCTGCTGGTCGCGGTGGACGCGGCCACGCGGCTCGCCGTCGCCCTGCCCGCGGCGGAAGGCGCGGGCCTGGCGCCCGGCGCCGCCGTCACCCTGGGCTTTCCGTTGAGCGCCCTCTGGGCCATGGAGGCGGCGTGACCACCGCCGTCCTGGCCGCCCCGCGCGGGCCGCTCCGCGGCCTGTCGGATTTCCTGCTGCGCCGGCCCGGCGTCTATCTGGCGCTGCTGCTGACGCCGCCGCTGCTCTGGCTCGGCATCATCTATCTGGGTTCGCTCTTCGCCCTGCTGGCGCAGAGCTTCTTCTCGATCGACGAATTCTCGGGGACGATCGACTACACCCTGACGCTCTCGACCTATGGCCAGCTCTTCCAGCTCGCCAATCTGGATATCGTGATCCGCACGGTCTCGATGGCGGCGGCGGTCACGCTGGCCTCGGCCGGCCTCGCCTTTCCGATCGCCTATTATGCCGCGCGATACGCCCGGGGGCGCATGAAGGCGGCCTTCTATCTCCTGGTCATGATGCCGCTGTGGTCGTCCTATCTGGTCAAGGTTTATGCCTGGAAGCTGATCCTGGCCAAGGAGGGCATCGTCTCCTGGGCGGCGCAGAGCCTGGGCCTGAGCTGGCTGGTCGATGCCGTGCTGGCGATCCCGGTGATCGGCGGGCCCAGCCTGTCGACCTCCTATATCGGCACCTTCCTGACCTTCACCTATGTCTGGCTGCCCTACATGATCCTGCCCTTGCAGGCCTCGCTCGAACGGGTGCCGCACAATCTGGTCGAAGCCTCGCAGGATCTGGGCGCCCAGCCGGGGCAGACCTTCCGCCACGTGATCCTGCCGCTGGCCCTGCCGGGCATGATCGCCGGTTCGATCTTCACCTTCTCGCTGACCCTCGGCGATTACATCATCCCGCAGATCGTCGGCGGTTCGACCCTCTTCATCGGCCAGGCGGTGCTGACCCAGCAGGGCACGGCGGGCAATGTGCCGCTCGCCGCCGCCTTCACCGTGGTGCCGGTCGCGATCATGGGCCTCTACCTCTGGGCGGCCAAGCGGACGGGGGCTTTCGATGCACTTTGATCGCGCCTCCCGCCCGCTCAAGGCGGCCGCCCTCGGCGGCCTGCTGTTCCTCCATGTGCCGCTGCTCTTCGTGCTGCTCTATGCCTTCACGACGGAGGAGAAGTCCTATCAGTTCCCGCCGCCGGGCCTGACGCTCAAATGGTTCGGCGTCGCTTTCGGGCGGGACGACATCTGGTCGGCCATTTCGCTCTCGGTCCAGGTGGCGCTGGCGGCGACCGCGATCGCCATGGTGCTCGGCACGCTGATCGCGGCGGCCCTGGCGCGGCGCCAGTTCTTCGGGCGGGAGGGCCTGTCCCTCCTGGTGATCCTGCCGATCGCCCTGCCCGGCATCGTCACCGGCATCGCGCTCCGTGCGGCCTTCAACCTGCTCGACATCGACTATGGCATCCTGACCATCGTCCTCGGCCATGCCACTTTCTGCATCGTCGTCGTCTACAATAATGCGGTGGCGCGCTTCCGGCGCCTGTCGGGCAGCCTGGTCGAAGCCTCGATGGACCTCGGGGCGGACGGTTTCCAGACCTTCCGCCACGTCGTGCTGCCCAATATCGCGACGGCGCTGCTGGCCGGCGGCATGCTTGCCTTCGCGCTTTCCTTCGACGAAGTGATCGTGACCACCTTCACCGCAGGCCAGCAATCCACCCTGCCGATCTGGATGCTGTCCGAACTGGTGCGGCCAAGGCAGCGGCCGGTCACCAATGTGGTCGCCGTCTTCGTCATCGCGGTCACCTTCCTGCCCATCCTGGCGGCCTATTACCTGACCCGGGACGAGACCCCCGGGAAGAGCTAGGTCGAGAGAGCGGGGGCGATATTCCTCGCGCACAAGTCGATTGCGCACTATATATTTCCGGTGACCAGCCGGAGTATCGCCGTGACCGAAGCACCGAAGGGCCTGTCCCTCCACCTCGACGACCAGCTCTGCTTCGCCCTCTATTCGGCGTCGCATCTGATGACCAAGGCCTATCGGCCCATGCTGACGGCGCTCGGCCTGACCTATCCGCAATATCTGGTCATGCTGGTGCTGTGGGAGGCGGACGACCTCACCGTGGGCGCGCTGGGCGAAAAGCTCTATCTCGATTCCGGCACGCTGACCCCGCTCCTGAAACGGCTCGAATCCCAGGGCATGGTCGAACGCCGACGCGATCCTGCCGACGAGCGCCAGGTCCGTATCCTGCTGACCGAGGCCGGCCGCGCCCTCCAGACCGAGGCGCGGAAGCACTACGAGGCGCTGGTGTGCAGCCTGGGCGCCCCGGGGCCCGAGATGATGGCCCTGCGCGCCGCCGTCGCCGCCTTCCGGGAGAGGTTGGCGGGCGGCGCATAGGTCCTGCGCCGGAATATTATATTGCACACAATTAAATTGGACGCTATATATCTCCCATCAACACGGGAGACCCAAGATGCCTGACAAGATCCTCTACACTGCCCATGCCTCCGCCTCCGGCGGCCGCGATGGTTCCGCGGCGACCGACGACGGCCGCCTCTCGGTCAAACTCTCGGTGCCCAAGGAGCTGGGCGGCGACAGCGGCCCGGGCACCAATCCGGAACAGCTCTTCGCCTCCGGCTATTCTGCCTGTTTTTTGAGCGCCCTGAAATTCGTCGCCCGCGCCGCCAAGGTGGCGCTGCCCGAGACCGCGAAAGTCTCGGCCGCGGTCTCGATCGGCCCGATCCCGACCGGCTTCGGACTGGCCGTTTCCCTTACGGTTTCCGTGCCCGGCGTGGAGCGCGCGGTGGCCGAGGAGCTGGTGCAGAAGGCCCATGTCGTGTGCCCCTATTCCAACGCGACGCGGGGCAATATCGAGGTCTCGCTGACCGTCGCCTGATCCTTGGAGACCGGCCGGCGTTCCCCACGCGGGGACGTCGGCCGGTGCCGCTGCCCAAAATTTGGGCGGCCATTCCGCATTTTGCCTTAGTCTTGCTCGCAAATTACCCCCTGGGCGCCGCATTTCGGCGCTCCCTGCCCTGTGCTTCTGGTCTGCAAGCCATGCATACAGGCCGCGTTCACCCCCAAGAAACATTCTTGGCATAGCTCTTGCGACTCTCCGGCCAACGGCGGGGGCGACCCCGGGACCGTTCAGGCCGGCCGCGGCTGCGCGGCCTTCGGATCAGACAGGGTTGGGGGGTTACGAATGTCGACGAGGTTCACGAAATGGCTGGCCGGGGCGGTCCTCGGCGCCGCAACGGTGGCGGGTGCCGTCTCGGGCGCTCAGGCCGAAGACACCATCAAGGTTGGCGTGCTGCACTCCCTGTCCGGCACCATGGCGATCAGCGAGACCACGCTGAAGGATGCCATGCTGATGCTCATCGACGAGCAGAACAAGAAGGGCGGCCTCCTCGGCAAGAAGCTCGAGGCGGTGGTGGTCGACCCGGCGTCGAACTGGCCGCTGTTCGCCGAAAAGGCCCGCGAACTGATCTCGCAGGACAAGGTCTCGGCCGTGTTCGGCTGCTGGACCTCGGTTTCGCGCAAGTCCGTGCTGCCGGTGTTCGAGGAACTGAACAACATCCTGTTCTACCCGGTGCAATACGAGGGTGAAGAATCCTCGCGCAACATCTTCTACACCGGCGCCGCCCCGAACCAGCAGGCGATCCCGGCCGTCGACTACCTGATGGAAGAGGAAGGCGTGAAGCGCTGGGTCCTCGCCGGTACCGACTACGTCTATCCGCGCACCACCAACAAGATCCTCGAGGCCTATCTGAAGGCCAAGGGCGTGAAGCCCGAGGACATCATGATCAACTACACGCCGTTCGGTCATTCCGACTGGCAGACGATCGTCGCCGACATCAAGAAGTTCGGCTCGGCCGGCAAGAAGACCGCCGTCGTCTCGACCATCAACGGCGATGCCAACGTGCCCTTCTACAAGGAACTGGCCAACCAGGGCATCAAGGCGACCGACATTCCGGTGGTCGCCTTCTCGGTCGGCGAAGAAGAGCTCGCGGGCCTCGACACCTCGAACCTGGTCGGCCACCTGGCCGCCTGGAACTACTTCATGTCGGTCGACACGCCGGAGAACAAGGCCTTCATCGCCAAGTGGCAGGCCTTCACCAACAATCCGAAGCGCGTCACCAACGACCCGATGGAAGCCCATTACATCGGCTTCAACATGTGGGTGAAGGCGGTCGAAAAGGCCGGCACCACCGATCCGGACAAGGTCATCGACGCGCTGATCGGCGTCGCCGTGCCGAACCTGACCGGCGGCTATGCCACCATGATGCCGAACCACCACATCACCAAGCCGGTGCTGATCGGCGAGATCAAGGCCGACGGCCAGTTCAACATCGTCTCGCAGACCCCCGGCCTGGTCATGGGCGACGAATGGTCCGACTACCTCGAGGGTTCGAAGGACCTGATCTCTGATTGGCGGTCGCCGCTCAAGTGCGGCAACTTCAACGTGGTCACCGGCAAGTGCGGCGGTTCTGGCAAGTAATTGCCCGGACTACCGGTCAACCAAGGAATATTCGAAGAAATACTTTAGTCCTGGTTCGAAACTGATTTCGTGTTGTTTGCGTCTGGTCTCCTCCCTCGACTTGCACCCCGGGCAGGTTCGCCCTGCCCGGGGCCTCTTTCGAGGACTTCGGCCCCAGGGCCATCAGCATCCAGTTCGCGCGTTCCGCGCATGGTACGAGAGGCGGTCGCTCCATGCTCTCCTCGACCCGCTCCGGGTTCCGGCACTTCGCCCTTCTGCTTTTCGCGCTGTTCGTCATGGTGGCACCGGCCAAGGCCGACCAGCTCGCGGATTCCCTGAAGCTCTTCACCTCCTCCTCCTATGACGACATCGAGAAGGGCGTGCAGGATTTGGCGGCCGGCGGCGAGCCGGTCGCGGTCGCGATCCTTCAGGCCCTGAGCGACGGAAGGCTCTATGTCGCGGGCGACGGGTCGATCGTGTTCAAGGACACGGCCGGCACCTATCATGCCGCCGCCACCGGCGAAGCCCTGGCCGCCGCGCCGGAGGGCACCAAGGCGGTGCGCGCCAATAACCGGATCCGCCGCGCGGTCGAGGCGGCCATGGGTCAGCTCACCTTGATGAGCCCCGATCCCGCCAAGCGCCGCGAAGCCGCCGCCGCCGTCTTCAAGTCGCGCGACCAGGCTGCGCTACCCTTGGTCGAGGCGGCGCTCGCCAAGGAAACCGATGCCGGCATCAAGGCGGTCCTCGAACGCGCCCGCGCCGCCATTATCCTGAGCGGCAGCGCCGACGATGCGGCCAAGCTCGCCGCCGTCGACATCATCGCCGGCCAGGGCGACCAGGACGCTCTCGCCCTGCTCTCCGACGTGCCGAACCCCTCGCCCGCCCTGGCCAAGGCGCTGGACGACGCCAAGAGCACGATCCAGGGCCGCCTCGCCCTCTGGGCCGGGGTGCAGAGCGTCTATTACGGGATCTCGCTCGGCTCCGTCCTGCTGCTCGCCGCGATCGGCCTCGCCATCACTTTCGGCGTCATGGGCGTGATCAACATGGCGCATGGCGAGATGGTGATGATCGGCGCCTATGTGACCTTCATGGTCCAGGAAGTGATCCGCAATTCGGCGCCCTGGCTGTTCGACTATTCGCTGGCGATCGCCCTGCCCCTCGCCTTCCTGGTTGCCGGCCTGGTCGGCATCGCGATCGAGCGGACCATCATCCGCTTCCTCTACGGCCGACCGCTGGAAACCCTGCTCGCCACCTTCGGCCTCTCCCTCGTGCTTCAGCAGGCGGTGCGCACCATCTTCGGGCCGACCAACCGGGAAGTCGGCAATCCGTCCTGGATGTCCGGCGCCTTCGAGTTGGGCGGCCTGACGCTGACCTACAACCGGATGTGGATCATCGTCTTCTCGGCCGTGGTGCTGGCTGTCCTGATGATCGTGCTCCGGCGCACCGCCTTCGGTTTGCAGATGCGGGCGGTCACGCAGAACCGGCGCATGGCGGGTTCGATGGGCATCCGCACCAATTGGGTCGACAGCCTGACCTTCGGCCTCGGCTCCGGTGTCGCCGGTATCGCCGGCGTGGCGCTCAGCCAGATCGACAATGTCTCGCCCAACCTCGGCCAGGGTTACATCATCGACAGCTTCATGGTCGTGGTGTTCGGCGGCGTCGGTAACCTCTGGGGTACGCTCGTGGGCGCCCTCACCCTCGGCATCACCAACAAGCTGCTCGAACCGGTGGCCGGTGCCGTGCTCGGCAAGATCCTGGTGCTGGTGGCGCTGGTGCTGTTCATCCAGCGCAAGCCCCGCGGGCTGTTTCCCCAGAAAGGCAGGGCGGTCGAACGATGATTGCGAAACGTCTCTTCGGCGACGACCGGGCCGGCTTCTGGTTCCTCCTGGTCCTCGCCCTCGCCACCCTGGTGATCGCCGTGCTCAATCTGGCGACGCCGGCCGAGTCCGCTCTCCATGTGCCGACCTATCTGATCGCCCTGTTCGGCAAATATCTCTGCTACGGCGTGCTGGCGCTGGCGATCGACCTCGTCTGGGGTTACGTCGGCATTCTCTCGCTCGGCCACGGCGCCTTCTTCGCCCTCGGCGGCTATGCCATGGGCATGTATCTGATGCGCCAGATCGGCCCGCGCGGCGTCTACGGCGATCCGGTCCTGCCCGATTTCATGGTGTTCCTGAACTGGAAGGAGCTGCCCTGGTACTGGCTCGGCTTCGATAATTTCCTCTTCGCCATGGTCATGGTGGCGCTGGTGCCCGGCTTGCTCGCCTTCGTCTTCGGCTATCTCGCCTTCCGCTCGCGCGTCACCGGCGTCTATCTCTCGATCATCACCCAGGCCATGACCTATGCCCTGCTGCTCGCCTTCTTCCGGAACGACATGGGTTTCGGCGGCAACAACGGCCTGACCGACTTCAAGGATTTGCTGGGCATGAATCTCCAGACCGACGGCATGCGCGTCGGCCTGTTCGCCGCCTCGGCCATCCTGCTCGGCGGCACTTTCGTGCTGTTCCGCTGGATCACCCGGTCTCGCTTCGGCAAGGTGCTGATCGCCGTCCGCGACGCCGAGAGCCGGGCGCGCTTCATGGGTTACAGGGTGGAGGGCTACAAGCTCGCTGCCTTCGTCCTTTCGGCGGTGGTCGCCGGTTTCGCCGGTGCCCTCTATGTGCCGCAGGTCGGCATCATCAACCCGGGCGAATTCGCGCCGCAGAATTCGATCGAGGCGGTGGTCTGGGTCGCGGTCGGCGGGCGCGGCACCCTGGTCGGCGCGGCCTTGGGCGCCATCGTGGTCAATTTCGGCAAGACGGTGTTCACCGGCGCCCTGCCCGAACTCTGGCTCTTCGCCTTGGGTGGCCTCTTCGTCTTCGTCACCCTGCTGATGCCGAAGGGCATCATCGGCACAGTGCCGCAACTGATCGAGATGGCGCGCAACCGCAAGGCCCAGGCGGCGGCCCCGGCCGAAGCCTCGAAGCCGGCCGGCGAATAGGAGGGCTCCCCATGCAGATCGGCGACATATCCCCGAAGCCCCTCCTCTATGTCGACGGCGTCACCGTGACTTTCGACGGCTTCCGGGCCTTGAACGAACTCTCGCTGGTCATCGCGCCGGGCGAGATGCGGGCGATCATCGGCCCGAACGGCGCCGGCAAGACCACGATGATGGACGTCATCACCGGCAAGACCAGGCCCGACACCGGCACCGTCGCCTTCAACGGCGACGTCGATCTCACCAAGCTGGACGAGGCGGCCATCGCCTCCCTCGGCATCGGGCGCAAGTTCCAGAAGCCGACCGTGTTCGAGAGCCACACGGTGCGCGACAATCTCCAGCTCTCGCTGGCCGGCTTGCGGAAGCCCTTCTCCGTCCTCTTCGCCAAGGAGACGGCGGAGGAAAAGGCCCGGATCGACGAACTGCTGGAACTCACCAAGTTGCAGGACGCCACGGGCCGCCTGGCTGGCGACCTTTCCCACGGCCAGAAGCAATGGCTGGAGATCGGCATGCTGCTGGCGCAGGAGCCGGCGCTCCTCCTGGTCGACGAGCCGGTCGCCGGCATGACCGATGCCGAGACGGCGGAAACCGCCAAGCTTCTGGTCGAGATCAACAAGACCCGCTCGGTCGTGGTGGTCGAGCACGACATGACCTTCGTGAAGGCGCTGGGCGTCAAGGTCACCGTGCTGCACGAAGGTTCGGTGCTGGCCGAAGGCCCGCTCGACCAGGTGCAGGCCAACGAACGTGTGATCGAAGTCTATCTGGGTCGCTGAGGGGTCGGGTCATGCTGTCGGTCGAAAAAATCGATCTCTTCTACGGCGCCGCCCAGGCGTTGCGCGGCGTCTCCCTGACCGCCGAAGTCGGAAGGGTCACCTGCCTCTTGGGCCGAAACGGCGTCGGCAAGACTTCGACGCTGCGGGCAATCACCGGCAACCAGCCGGTCACGCGCGGCAAGATCACCTGGGAAGGCCAGGACATCACCCGCCTGAAGCCCTTCGAGCGGGCGCGCCGCGGTGTCGCCTATGTGCCCCAGGGCCGCGACATCTTCCCCCTGCTCACCGTGCGGGAAAATCTGGAGACCGGTTTCGCCGTGCTGCCGCGCGGCCAGCGCAAGGTGCCGGACGAGATTTTCGACCTCTTCCCGGTGCTGAAGAACATGCTGCGCCGGCGCGGCGGCGATCTTTCGGGCGGCCAGCAGCAGCAATTGGCGATCGGAAGGGCACTTGTCATGAAGCCGCGCCTCCTGGTGCTCGACGAGCCGACCGAAGGCATCCAGCCCAGCATCATCAAGGACATCGGCCGCGTCATCGCGCTGTTGCGCGACCGCGGCGAAATGGCAATCCTGCTGGTCGAGCAATATTTCGATTTCGCGCACGAACTGGGGCAGACGCTGGCGGTCATGGACCGGGGCGAAGTCGTCCTGGCCGGGCCCAAGGACCAGTTGGATGAATCCGAGGTTCGCCGCCACGTCATGGTCTGAACCCAGCGCCCCCCTCGCCCGGGCGGAGGGGCGTCTCGCCCTCTCCTTCCGGCGCCGCGGCGATCTCACGGTGTTGGGCGATCTCTATCAGCAGGGCTGCGCCAAGGCCCGCTTCCCGCGGACGGAAGCGGGGGCGATGACCTGTGCCGTCACCCTGAACACCGCGGGCGGCCTGACCGGCGGCGACCGGATCGACACCACGGTGACCTGGGAAGACGGTGCCGCCGCGACCGTGGCCGGCCAGGCCGCGGAACGCGCCTATCGCGCCATCGGCCCCCTGCCCGCCCGGCTCACCACCCGGCTCGACATCCGCGCCGGCGCCCGGGCCGAATGGCTGCCGCAGGAAACCATCCTCTTCGACGGCTGCGCGATTTCGCGCGGCCTGGTGATCGATCTCGCCCCCGACGCCAGCTTCACCGGAATCGAGCAGGTGGTGTTCGGCCGCACGGCGCGGGGCGAGACGGTCCGCCGCGGCTCCTTCCGCGATGCCTGGCGTCTCAGCCGGGGCGGCCGCCTGGTCCATGCCGACGTGCTCTCACTCGAAGGCGACATGCAAGCGAGGCTCGACCGTGCGGCGGTCGGCCAGGGGGCGCGGGCGGTGGCGGCCCTCGTCCACGCCGCACCCGAGCGGGGCGACAAGCTGGCCGAATTGCGCAATGCCCTAGGCTCTTTCCCCCTTTGGGGCGCCAGCGAATTCGACGGTATCATCGTCGCCCGCCTGCTGGCCCCGACCGGCGCGGAACTCCGCGCCATGGTGGTCGCCGCCCTCGCCGTGCTGCGCGACCACCGCCCCCTGCCCAGGGTCTGGCAGATATGAGGGCACGAGAACCGAACGAGGCGCCGCGACGCGGCCGCCCCGGCACCCCGAGCTTTTCAAGGGCCATTGAGGCCCCGCGAAGCTTCAGCGAAGCGAGCCAAGGCCGCGGATGCGGCCGCCCGGCGATTGAGGGACTAAGACCGAGCTTTTCAAGGGCCATTGAGGCCCCGCGAAGCTTCAGCGAAGCGAGCCAAGGCCGCAGATGCGG
>JAYSCC010000062.1:0-10120 GCA_041915065.1 Zavarzinia sp. | reverse complement strand
CCGCCATTCGGACCGGCTAATAGAGTATTCCCCCATGCCCAAGGTAAACGCGAATTCGATCCGCGTCGGCAATGTCGTCGAGATCAACGGCAAGCTGTTCGCGGTGCTCAAGACCCAGATGGTGCAGCCCGGCAAGGGTGGCGCCTTCGCCCAGTTCGAGCTGCGCGGCATCCGCGACGGCGTGAAGACCCAGGAACGCTACCGCTCGTCCGAACAGGTCGAACGGGTCAGCCTGGAAGACCGCGAATATCAGTATCTCTATCCCGAGGGCGACAATTACGCCTTCATGGATATCGAGACCTTCGATCAGATCCTGGTGTCCGCCGACGTCATCGGCGACCCCGCCGTGTGGCTCCAGGAAGGCATGGTCTGCTACATCCGGACCTACGAGGGCTCGCCGGTCGCGGCCGAACTGCCGCAGACCGTGACCCTGAAGATCGTCGAGGCCGACCCGGTGGTGAAGGGCCAGACGGCCTCTTCCTCCTTCAAGCCGGCCCTGCTCGAGAACGGCCAGAAGATCCTGGTGCCGCCCCATATCGAATCCGGCACCCGCGTGGTCGTCTCGACCGCCGACGGCGCCTATATGGAACGCGCCAAGGACTGATCCCCGCCGCGTCGCCCGGCTTGGCCGGAGCGACGCGCCCCGGATATGTGTGCCCCCGACCCGTGTGTCCTTTCAGGGCTTCGCGGGCGTGTCCGCGAGCAGCCATTCCGGCCCGAACATATGGGCCATGGCGCCCTTGGGCACCACCGCGTGATCGGCTGGCGGGTTGGTCCGATAGATGACGGTCCAGCTTCCCGGCACGATGTTCTTCTTCTTCAGGGTCCGATTATATTTGCCGGCTTCGAAGGCGGAGGCGGGCTGCAGCGGCGCGCCCAGGATGACCACCAGTTCGATCCGCCACAGCTCGTCCGGGTTCTCCTCCGACAGCCGGTCGAGAATGTGGCGCATGTTGTAGCCGCCGCCGGAAAAGCCGTAGAAGGCCGCGACCTCGGGATTGCCGAGGAAGAGCTCGACCGCGGCATTGGCCTGCGGGCTGGTCTTGCTCTGGGGTTGGCCCGGCTTGTCGAGGACGACAGGATCGTAACCCTTGCGCCGCGCGAATTCATTGGCGGCGCCGACATGCAGCGCGCCGTTCGGCCAGGCGATCGTGTTGCCCTGCTCGTCGGGATAGGTTCCGGCACCGGCGGAATTACCGCGCAGGATGATCATCTTCCTCATCGTGGCGTTCCCCCCCCCCCGGCGGTCACGGGCCGGTCGCGGGCCGGTTGCCCGGCATTCTACGCCGTGCAGCCGTGACGTGCCACGTCCTGCCCGGAGCGCCCCATTCACCCGCTTGAACCAGCGCCGGTTCAGCCCCACACTCCGCCGCCGCAGAAGCCGGGGAGAGCCTGAACATGCCGTCATCCATCGCCGCCGCTCAGGGCTTCGATCCGGGCAGGCTCGCCCGTCTGACCGCTGCGATCGAGGCGGATGTCGCGGCGGAGCGGATCAACGGTGCCGTGGTGCTCGTCGCCCGGCGCGGCCAAGTGGTGCTGGAGCGGGCGATCGGCTTCGCGCATCGCGAGAGCGGCAGGGCCATGAGCCTCGATGCCGTGTTCAATTCGATGTCGGTCTCGAAGCAGTTCACCAATCTGGCGGCGCTGCAGAAGATCGACCGGGGCGAACTCGCGATCGACACGCCCGTCGCCGCCGTGATCCCGGACTTCGCGGCCGAGGGCAAGGGCGGCATCACCGTCGGCCATCTGATCACCCATACCAGCGGCCTGCCCCCCGTGGTGATCGGCGACCGCAGCCTCAATCCGACCCGGCTGGACTCGGTGGCCGAAGTGCTGTCGCGCACGGCGCCGCTATGCCCGCCGGGCGAGCGGGTGATGTACAGCCCGATCCTGGCCCATGGCCTGCTGGCCGAAGTGGTGCGCCGGCTGGACGAGGGGGAGCGGCGCTTTTCCCGCATCTTGGCCGAAGACCTGTTCCAGCCCCTCGGCATGGGCTCGACCGCGCTCGGCATTCCGGCCGAGGTGCGGCCGCGCTATGTCCCCGTCGTGGTGCGTGACCAGACCCCCGGCCTGTTCCCGCCCGGCGTGCTCGAATCCGGCGACCGCCTGAAGCCGCACAGCGAGATGGCGGGTGGCGGCGCCAGCCTGACCGCGGGCGACTTGCTGCGCTTCGTCGAGGCGCTGCGCCAGGGCGGCAAGCTGGGCGATGCCCGCATCCTGTCGCCGGCCCTGCTCCGCTTCGCCCTGGCCGACCGCACCGGGACCAAGCCGCATCTGATGTACGACCCGATGCGCAGCTCGCGCGGCTGGCCCGAGGTGCCGTCTCACCTCTCCTATGGTTTCTGGCTCCGGGGCGAGGGGGTGCATCCCATGGCCTTCGGCCATCTGGCCAGCCCCGGCACTTTCGGCGGCATGGGCGCCGGCTCCCACGTCTTCTGGTGCGATCCGGCGAGCGAGACGAGTTTCGTCTTCCTCTCGGCCGGCCTCTTGGAGGAGGGGGCTTCGGTCGAGCGGCACCGCCGCCTGTCCGACCTGGTGCATTCTGCGATCGAACGCTGAACCATCTTGAGCGCACCCGAGCCCCTTCGCCGCCGTATCCCGGTGGCGCTGCGCATGGCGCTGTTCTATGCCGTGTCCTATTCGGGGCTCGGCGTGATCGTGCCCTTCCTGCCGGTCTGGATGCAGGCGCGGGGGCTCGATCCGGTGCAGATTGCCGTGGTGCTGGCGGTCGGCCAGCTCGTGCGGGTGATCGGCAATACGGGTTTCGGCCGCCTGGCCGATCACCTCGGCGAGCGCCGGCGGATCCTGATGGGGCTCACCGTCGCCAGCCTGCTGTCCTATCTCCTGCTGCTGCCGGCCCAGGGCTTCGTCGCCATCCTATCGGCCAATTTGGTGGCCAGCCTGTTCTATCCGGCCCAGGTGGCGCTGACCGAGAATCTCGGTGTGCTGGCCGCCTATCAGCGCGGCTATGACTATGGGCGGGTGCGGCTCTGGGGTTCGGTGACCTTCATCGGTGGCACCCTGGCGGTCGGCTGGACCAGCCCCTTGGCTGGTCCCGAGGGCGTGCTGTGGCTGGCCCTGGCGGCCCTGGCGGCAACCGTCGCCATCGCCTGGCTGCTGCCCGACATCAGGACCGAGCGGGCGCCACCGCGCCGGGGAGCGGTCGGCGCCTTCCTGCGCAACCCGGTGTTCCTGCTCTTCCTCGGTGCCAATGCCTTCGTCCAGGCGAGCCATGCCGCCTATTACACGTTCGCCACCATCCACTGGCGCCAGGCTGGGCTCGATGATCTTTCGATCGGCCTGGTCTGGTCCGAGGGTGTGATCGCGGAAATCATGCTCTTCGCCGTTTCGGTGCGCTTCGTGCACAGGATCCGGCCGACCCGGCTCATCCTGATCGGCGCCCTTGGCGGCATCCTGCGCTGGAGCGTGCTCGCCACCACCACCGCGGTGCCGCTCCTCCTCGCTGTCAATTGGCTGCATGCCGCGAGCTTCGCCTTCGCCCATCTGGGCGCCATGCATTTCATTCCCCGCGGCATTCCCCAGGGCATGACGGCGACCGCCCAGGGCCTCTATTCCTCGATCGGCATTTCGGTCGCGGTGGCGGCGGCGACGCTCGCCCTCGGCCCGCTTTTCGCCGTTGCAGGCGGCCTCGTCTTCGCCGTGATGGCCGGCTTCTGCCTGCTCGCCGCCGTGCTCGCCTATTTCCTCGATCGGCGCTGGGACGGCGGGGTGATCCGGCTATAATCCGGCGATGCGCCTCACCTGCTACACTTTCGGCGATCACGTGCCGCCCCTGCGCGTCGCCCCTGCCACGCGGGAGTGGATGGACGCGACCCCGCATGGCTTCGCCTATCGCTGCCTGCCCCTGAACATCGCCAATGCCCACGGCTGGGAACTGCTGTGTCCGGCCCGGGTCGAGGCGGTGTGGAGCGGCGGGCTCGAGCCAGCGTCGGTGCAGGTCTCGGGGCCGGGCGCCGGGCGTTCCGCGATCGGCCATTTCGGCTCCGGCGTGCTGACCTTCCATGTCCACGCCCTGTTCGTGACCGAGCCGGGCTGGAACCTCTATGTCACCGGCTCGCCCAACCAGGCCAAGCACGGTATCGCGCCCCTGACCGGCATCGTCGAGACCGACTGGTCGGCCGCCACCTTCACCATGAACTGGCGCTTCACGGCGCCGGACGTGCCCGTGGTGTTCGAGGCGGGCGAGCCCTTCGCCTTTCTCTTCCCGGTGCCGCGCGGCATGATCGAGACGGTCGAGCCCGAGGTGAAGCGCCTGGCCGACGAGCCCGACCTCGCCGCCGCCTTCAAGGAATGGTCCGAGGGACGCACCAAATTCCTCAGCGACCTACCGGTGAAGGGTTCCGACGCCAACAAGCGCGGCTGGCAGAAGAATTATTTCCAGGGCAAGAATGCCGACGGCGCCAAGACCGTGCCCGACCATCAGACCAAGCTGAAGCTGAAACCCTTCCCGGCCCGCCCCCCAAAAAAGTGACGCCTTGTTCACCATTGTGCAGGGCTTGCGGGACGGCTACTCTTTCCTGACCTGATAAGAAAATAAGTCGGGAGGAGAGATTGTTCGCTTCGCGCGTCGGCGGCGCCTTGTCTGCGCTCGCCCTTTTGCTGTGTCCTGCCCTCACCCTCGCCGATGTCGCCCCGCCGCCGCCCCAGGGCGCCGCGTCGGTCGACGGCGCCCGCATCGCCCATGCCGATGCCGAGCCGGGCAACTGGATGTCCCACGGGCGGACCTATGACGAGCAGCGTTTCAGCCCGCTCGATCAGATCACCAAGGACAATGTGAAGGACCTCGGCCTCGCCTGGTCGTTCGAGACCGGCGGGACGCGCGGCCATCATTCGACGCCGATCGTGGTCGACGGCGTCATGTATGTCACCGCGCCCTGGTCGCTCGTCTTCGCGCTCGACGCCAGGACCGGCAAGGAACTCTGGTCCTACGATCCCGAAGTGCCCAAGGAATGGGGCAAATTCGCTTGCTGCGACGTGGTCAACCGCGGCGTCGCGGTGTGGCAGGGCAAGGTCTATGTCGGCACCATCGACGGCCGCCTGGTGGCGCTCGACGCCGGAACCGGCAAGGTCGCCTGGTCGGTCGACACCAAGGTGGGCGACTGGCCCTATACGATCACCGGGGCACCCCGCGTGGTGAAGGGCCATGTCATCATCGGCAACGGCGGCGCCGAATATGGCGTGCGCGGTTACATCTCGGCCTATGACGCGGCCAGCGGCAAGCTCGACTGGCGCTTCTTCACGGTGCCCGGCGATCCCTCGAAACCCTTCGAGAACCCGGAGCTGGAAGCCGCGGCCAAGACCTGGACCGGCGAATGGTGGAAGATGGGCGGTGGCGGCACGGCCTGGGATTCCATGGCCTTCGATCCGGCGCTGAACACGCTCTATGTCGGCACCGGCAACGGCGCGCCCTGGGCCCGCCACATCCGGAGCCCGGGCGGCGGCGACAATCTCTATCTCTCGTCGATCCTGGCGCTCGATCCCGATACCGGCAAGCTCCGCTGGTACTACCAGGTAACCCCTGGCGATACCTGGGACTTCACCGCGACCCAGCATATGATCCTGGCCGACCTGGTGATCGACGGCAAGCCGCGCAAAGTCATCATGCAGGCGCCGAAGAACGGCTTTTTCTATGTCCTGGACCGCGAGACCGGCAAGCTGATCTCGGCCAAGAATTTCGTCAATGTCACCTGGGCCTCGGGCATCGACATGACGACCGGCCGCCCGATCGAGAATCCGGACGCGCGCTGGGCGGACAAGCCGGCGCTGATCTTCCCGTCGCCCTTCGGCGGTCACAACTGGCAGCCGATGTCCTTCGACCCGAAGACCGGCCTCGTCTATATCCCGACCCAGGAAATCCCCGGCCTCTATGCGCCGCAGGGCAAGTTCACCTATCACCGCAGGCAATGGAACACGGGGGCGGATAATTCGCCCTTCGTCGACGTCGATCCGGCCTCGGTCTCGGGCGCCCTGATCGCCTGGGACCCAGTCGCCCAGAAGGAAGTCTGGCGGGCGAAACTCTGGGGGCCGTGGAACGGCGGCGTGCTCTCGACCGCCGGCGGCCTGGTGTTCCAGGGCACCAGCGACGGCAAGTTCAACGCCTATGACGCGGTGAACGGCACCCGTCTCTGGACCACGCCGACCTGGACCGGCATCCAGGCCGCCCCCATCACCTATACGGTCGACGGCCAGCAATATGTCACGGTCGTGGCCGGTTACGGCGGCACCTATGCCCTGGCCTTCGGGCGGGCGGCCAAGACCTCGGACTTCCCGAATATCGGCCGGGTGCTGACCTATAAGGTCGGCGGCACCGCTAACCTGCCCAAGCCCGACCTGACCGCCGCCATCCCGGCCCCGCCGCCCAATGTGGCGCCGGCCGAGCAGGTGGCCCATGGTTCCGCCCTCTATGCGCAATATTGCGGCGTCTGCCACGGCTTCGGCGTGGTCTCCGGCGGCGTGCTGCCCGACCTCCGCCATTCGGGGCCGGTGATCCACCAGTCCTTCAAGGAGATCGTGCTGGGCGGCATGTTGAAGGACAACGGCATGGTTTCCTTCGCCGACGTGCTGAACGATGCGGATGTGGATGCGATCCACGCCTATATCATCCAGCGTGCCAACGAGGGCGACGTGCCCGGCACGCCGCGCACCGCACCGTGATCGGCACGGCACTCTGATCTGACGGCACCCGGGGGCGTTCCCGGGTGCCGTCAGATCCCGGCCAGCACGCCCTGCACGGTCTCCAGCCCCAGGGTATAGACGGCGTCCTGCCACGGCGCTTCGTCGGGCGCAAAGGCATCCTTCAGGCGGGCCTTGATGGCGCGGCCCTGCTCGGTATCGAGCCCGCCCCGCTGGTGCAGGTAATTGTCGTCGCGGAGCGCACCGAGCACGGTGATGCCGTCCCTGGTGCCGACCTCGAGAGCGACGAAGGTGAGGCCGTCGTCGCCGAGCAGGGCGGCCACGCCCTCGTCGAGCGAGCCCATCAGATGGGCGGAGAGCGATTCGCCCGAGACCGTCGACTTGACCCTGGCGCCGAACAGGGCCTGCGCCCGTCCATAGGCGGCGGAGCCGGGGGCCGCGATGGTGATCGCCTCGCCCGTGCCATAGGCGCCGAGGCCGCTGTGGCAATCGATCGCCACCACGTGTTCGGCGCCTGAGAGGTGGCTGCGCACCGCTTCCGAAAGCCGGCGGCGCGACCAGGTCGGGCCATAGCCGCCGAAATAGAGCCCGTCGCCATGGTGGTACTGGCCCCGCGTCACCGCGGCCTGGAGGGCCGGCAGGCCGTTGGTGCGGGCGAAATGGCGAAGCTCGCCGTCGGCTGCGGCCAGGGTCGCGGGGTCGAGCCCGGGGGGCAACAGGGCGGCGGCGATGATCTCGTAATCGCGGTCGCGCGCCCGGCTCTCGCCGAAGTCGATCCAATTGCGGTTGAGGTCGACATTGTCTTCGGTGACGCGCCGGGTCCAGGCGAAGCCCCAGGGGTTCAGGGCATGGAACAGGTGGACGGAAACGCCGTCGGGCAAATGGTCCAGATGCCCGTCCTCGATCAGGCCGAGGGCGAGGGCGGCACCGAAATAGCCCTCGACCCCATGGGTGCCGGCGAAAAGGGCGAGGCGGCGCGGTGCCCGGGCCGGGCCGACGCGGACGACGTCGAGCGCCAATTTCTCCGCCATGGGGCCGCGCAGGGGGTGGATCCGGCTCCCGACCGCGAGGCCGCGCGCCGCACAGGCGGCCAGCAGGCGGCGCCGGGCGGTCGCGTAATCCGGACTGAAATGGTGGCGGCCCGGCTTCATCCCCAGAGCGCCGCCGCGCCTGGATGGAGCAGGGCGCCGTCGTAGCGAAGCCCCGGTTCGCGGTCCCTGGCCAGCAGCAAGGGACCGTCGAGATCGGTGAATTCGGCCAGGGGGGCGAGCAGGGCGGCCGGCGCCATGGCCAGCGACGTCCCCACCATGCAGCCGACCATCAGCCCGAGGCCGAGGTTGCGTGCCCCCTTCGCCAGTTCGATCGCCGCCGTCAAGCCGCCCGCCTTGTCCAATTTCACATTCACATGAGAATAATGCCCGACCAGCCGCGGCAGATCCGTGACCGTGTGGCAGGATTCGTCGGCGCAGAGGGCGAGAGGGCAGGCGGCGGCGTCGAGTGCCCCGTCTTCGCCCGCCGGCACCGGCTGTTCGATCAGGGAAACGCCGAGGCCGGCCAGGCGGGCGGCCAGGGCGGGTGCTTCCGCCGGGCGCCAGGCCTCGTTGGCGTCGACGATCAGGCGCGCGTCGGGTACGGCGGCATGGACCGCGGCGACCCGCTCGAAATCCGCGCCGTCGCCGCCGAGTTTCAGTTTGAGCAGCGGCTTGGCCGCGGCACGCGCCGCCGCCGCCATCGCCTCCGGCGCATCGAGGCTCAGGGTATAGGCGGTCGTGACCGGCCGCGGCGGGGGCAGACCGGCCAGTTCGGCGACCCGCCGTCCACTCTGTTTCGCGGCCAGGTCCCAGAAGGCGCAGTCGAGGGCGTTGCGCGCGGCCCCGGCGGGCAATGCCGCTTGCAGGGCGATGCGGTCGAGCCCGGCTTCGAGCGCCGGGCGCAGGGCTTCGATGGCGGCGACCACGCCCTCGACCGATTCGCCGTAGCGGCGGTAGGGCACACATTCGCCCAGGCCCCGATGGGCCCCGTCAGTCAGGGTGGCGACCACCACTTCCGCCTCGGTCTTGGCCCCGCGGGAAATGCGGAAGGCGCCGGCGATGGGCCAGCGTTCGACCGAGACGGAAAGGTCCATGATGAAGCTCCGGGCGGGTGGGGCCCGGAGCTTAGCACCAGGTGCTTACTTCTCGCCCTGTTCCTTGAGGTAGGCGATCACGTCCTCGCGCTCTTCCTCGGCCTTCAGGCCGACGAAGGCCATCTTGTTGCCGGGCACGAAGGTTTTGGGGTCGGTCAGATAGGATTCGAGCTTTTCCTTGTCCCAGGTGAAGCCGGCGCCGGCCATCGCCTTCGAATAGGTGAAGCCTTCCTTGGTGCCGGCCACGCGGCCGATCACGCCGTGCAGATTCGGGCCCACCCGGTTCGGACCGCCGGCCTCGATGGTGTGACAGACCGCGCATTTCTTGAAGACGACAGCGCCCTTGGCGGCGTCGCCGGCCAGGGCGGCCTGGGCGCCGAGCCCGGTAAACAGGGCGATCAAGGCGATTTGCAGCTTATTTTGCATCATTCGGGTCCGATCGGCGATAATCTCGAGTGTGGGAAGCTCCGCTGTGGCTAAAATAGGCGAACAAAGGCGGAGGTCGATGCGGCACGCCGCCGCTCGCCGAAAGTCGAAGTATCCCAACTCCAAAGCGGCCGCCCTGGGCGGCGTTTCGGGTGGTTGCAACGAGAGGCTGTGTTGACCGAGACCATGCTGTCCCGATCCGATCTCGAAGCCCTGTTGTCCGATCCGGTGCCGGAACGCCAGGCCGCCGCGGTGACCCGCGTGGCCGCGGCATGGCGCGCCGGCGGCCTGGACGAGGAGACTCGGGTCGCGACCGAACAGCTCTTCCGCATGGTCGCCCGCAAGGCGACGGTGGCGGTGCGCGGGGCCCTGTCGCGGGCCGTGCAGGATGCCGACGACCTGCCCCATGACGTTGCCATCAAGCTGGCGAGCGATGTCGACCATGTCGCCCTGCCGCTGCTCGAAGCCTCCAGCGTGCTCACCGACGACGACCTGGTCGCCCTGATCCGGGCCGCGACGCCGGGGGCCATGTATGCCATCGCCGGCCGGCCGGCGGTCTCCGGCCCGGTCGCCGAGGCCTTGGTCGAACAGGGCGATGCGCGTAGCGTCGGGCGCCTGGTCGGCAATCCCGGCGCCAGCCTCAGCGACCAGGCCCTGGAACGCGCGGCCGAACGGCACGGCGATTCGCCCCTGGTGGCCGAACCCCTGGCGGCCCGTCCGGCCTTGCCGCCCCAGGTGGCGGAACGGCTGATGGCCGCGGTCGCCGAGCAATTGCGCCAGCACCTGCTGAGCCGGGACGCCATCGCCCCCGACCTGCTGACTGATCTCGTGTTGCAGAGCCGGGAACGCGCCACCCTGGGCCTGCCCCATGGTGTCGGCCAGGATCTCGAAGGCTTCATCGAGTCGCTCGACCGC
>JAYSCC010000061.1:0-10123 GCA_041915065.1 Zavarzinia sp. | reverse complement strand
ACGCCGAGGGTGGCTTCGAACAGCCGGATGGGCAGGAACACCACCATGAAGACGACCGAGCTCGAGGTGAAGCTCCGCCATTCCAGCAGCATGTCGCCGACCGGGCCGCTGATCGCCGTGGTCGCCGCGGCGGACGACAAGGCGCCGACCGCGATGCCGACCAGGGCGAGGACGACGCTATAGGGAACCGAAAGACGCTGGGCGAGCGAAGGCAGCACGCTGATCAGGGCGAGCAGGCCCGCGATCGCGAAAACCGTACCGACAATTGTATCCATTCCTCAGCGCTTCCCCTCGACCCCAGGCCCCGCACGCCAGATTAGCAGGTGCGCGCGGAAGGTTAAGGGTATCGCGTGCCGCCCCTTACCGCTGCGACCGCGGTCACTGCCCCGTGGGGCGATGGGCGCGCACGAACATGGCGACCGCGGCATCGGCGAGCCGCGCCACTTCGGCCGCGTCGGGCTGGTCGGCGAGGCCGAGCATGCGGCGGAGGTGCAGGTCGCCCCTGATCATGCCGAAGAAGAGCTGGGAAGCGATTCGCGGATCGTCGATCGCCAGTTCGCCCCGCTTGGCGACCCGGGTCAGATAGGCGGTCAGCGCCGCCATCACCCGGTCCGGCCCGGCGCGGTAGAAACGCGCCGCCAGATCGGGCCGTCGCCCCGCCTCGGCCATGATGACGCGGAGCGTCTTCAGCGACTGCGGGCTGGTCAGCACGGCCATGAATTCATGGGCGACGCGCGACAGCGCCGCCTCGACGCCGAGACTGTCGAGATCGGCCTGGTAGAGAGTGGCGAAACGCTCGTCCTTGCCATGCGACACCATGGCTTCGAAGAGGTCTTCCTTCGAGGCGAAATAGGCATAGATCGTCGCCTTGGAGACGCCCGCCTTGCGCGCCACCGCATCCATCGAGGTGCCGGCGAAACCCTGGTCCAGGAACAATTCGCCCGCCGCCTGCAAGACCTGCCGGTATTTGGCCGGATGGCATGCGTCGTCTGCTGCCGGCGCCCCGCTGGCGTCCGCCTGAACCTCGTCCTCGACCCGTTCCGCCTTCATCGCTCGACCTCGCGCCGGCTGCGCACGATCTGCCATGCAGACTATGCATGAACTGTGTTGCTGTGCACAAACCGGATCGGTGTTATATGAACTGAACTGAACGGTTCAGTCTAGTCTCTCGTGATCCCAGGAAACGATGTCATGAAGCCGCAGGTGAAATTCGGGCTGATCGGTCTGGTGGCGCTGGTCGTGGTCGGCGTCGCCGCTTGGCTGTTCCTGACCCGCCACCTGGTCTCGACCGACGACGCCTATGTCCAGGCCGACATCGCCCCGATCAGCACCAAGGTGGAAGGCACGGTCGCCGCGGTGGCGGTGACCGACAACCAGATGGTGCGCGCGGGCGACATCCTGCTGCGCATCGACGATTCGACCTACAAGGCCGCTGCCGATGCCGCCGATGCCTCTGCCGCCGCCGCTTCGGCCGACGTCGACACGCTGAGCCAGCAGATCACCCAGCAGGCCTCGCGCATCGCCGCCGCCAAGGCCCAAGTCGACAGCGCCGCGGCCGAATCGGATCGCGCCGCCCTCGACCTCGCGCGCCAGAGCAAGCTGGCGACCGCCGATTTCGCTACCCGTCAGAATCTCGACCAAGCCAAGGCCGACAGCGCCAAGGCTCAGGCCGCCCTGAGCGCCGCCAAGGCCAATGTCGAGGTCGAAACCTCCGAACTCTCCGTCCTCCAGGCCAAGCTGGTGGAAGCCAAGGCGACGCTCGACCGGGCCAAGGCCCAGGCGGCCCAGGCCCATCAGAACCTGGCCGATACCGTGATCCGCGCGCCGACCGACGGCGTCGTCGGCAACAAGGGCGTGGTGCCCGGGCAATATGTCGGGCGTGATCATGCTCTCGGTCGTGCCGGTGCAGGACATCTGGGTCGAAGCCAATTTCAAGGAAACCCAGCTTCCCGCCATGGGCGCCGGCCAGCCGGTCGAAGTCACGGTCGATGCCATGCCCGGCGTCACCCTGCACGGCAAGGTGCAGAGCCTGAGCCCCGCCTCCGGTGCGCTGTTCAGCCTGCTCCCGCCCGAGAATGCCAGCGGCAATTTCACCAAGGTTGTCCAGCGCGTGCCGGTGAAGATCCTGTTCGACGAAGGCCAGCCGGCGACGGCGCGCCTGGTGCCCGGCCTCTCGGTCGTGGTCACCGTCGATACCTCGGTGGCACCGTCGGCCAGCGCCTATGTCGCCGGCCCCGCCGCCGTGGCGGCCGGCAACTGAGGCCCGCCCGATGAGCGTCGCCGAAACCCTGGACCGGCCGGTCGCCGGCGCTGCCCGGCGGGATGAACCGCCGGCGCCGCCGCCCTCCTCGGTGCCGCTCGACGCGCTGGGCAATCCGCGGCCGGAGAGGCGCCACCTGGTGGGCTTCTTCATCATGGTCGTCGGCATGTTCATGGCGATCCTGGACATCCAGATCGTCGCCTCCTCGCTCTCGGAGATCCAGGCCGGCCTGGGTGCTGCGCCGGACGAGATCGGCTGGGTGCAGTCGTCCTATCTGATCGCGGAAGTGATCATCATCCCGCTCTCGGGCTGGCTCAGCCAGGTCATCTCGACGCGCTGGCTGTTCGTCATCTCCTGCGCCGGCTTCACCCTGTCGAGCCTGGCCTGCGCCTTCTCGTGGTCGATCGAATCGATGATCGCCTTCCGCGTCGCCCAGGGCTTTCTGGGCGGGGCGATGATCCCGACCGTCTTCGCGACCTCCTATTTCGTGCTCGGCCGCAACAACCCGCGCGCCTCGATCCTGATGGGCCTGATCGCCACCATGGGGCCGACGCTCGGGCCGACGCTGGGCGGCTGGATCACCTCGGCCCTGTCGTGGCACTGGTTGTTCCTGCTCAACATCGCCCCCGGCCTGCTGGTCACCATCGGCACCGCCAGCCTGATGGACATCGACCGGCCCAACCTCAAACTGCTGCGCGGTTTCGACCTCCAGGGCATCACCGCCGTCGCCCTCTTCCTCGGCTCGATGCAATATGTGCTGGAGGAAGGCGCCAAGAACGACTGGTTCCAGTCGGACGAAATCATCACCTTCACCGCCCTGGCCACGGCCGGCGCAGTCTGGTTCTTCTGGCGCGCCTTCACCTTCGAACGGCCGGTGATCGACCTCCGCGTCTTCGCCAACCGCAATTTCGCCATCGGCTGCACCATCGCCTTCGCCATCGGCTTCGGCATGTATGGTTCCGTCTACATCCTGCCGCTATTCCTCGGCCGGGTCTCGGGCTACGACAGTTTCCACATCGGCACCGTGCTGGCGGTGACCGGCGCCTGTCAGTTCCTGGCCACGCCGATCTCGGGCCTGATGGCGCGCAAGCTGGATCCCCGGATCGTGCTGGGCATCGGGTTGTTCGCCTTCTCGCTCGGGGTCTATCTGAATTCCTTCCTGACCTCGGAATCCGATTTCGCCGATTTCGTGCTGCCCCAGGCGGTGCGCGGCTTCGGTATCATGCTGTGCATGATACCGGCCAACATGCTCTCGCTCGGCGCCCTCGACCCGCATGAGGTGAAGAACGGCTCCGGCCTCTACAACCTGATGCGCAACACGGGCGGCGCCTTTGGCCTCGCCATCATCAACACCCTGCTCACTCACCGGCTCGACCACCATGTGGAGCGCCTGGCGGAATCGGTGAACCCGGCCCGCTTGGTCGCCACCGGCCGGCTCGAGCAGATGTCGTCCTATTTCTCGACATTGGCCGGCGGCACGGTCGACGGCGACAAGGCCGCTCTCGCCATGGTCCGCCAGATGGTGACGCGCGAGGCCTATGTGCTGGCCTTCACCGACGTCCTGCTGATCATGTCGGTGGTGTTCTTCTCGATCCTCGTCCTGGTGCCCCTGATGCGGAAGCTGACGGCTGGTGCGGGGGCTCCGGCCGATCACTGACGATCGTCCAGAACATGAGGCGTCTTCGCTTTTCCTGTTGCCAAGGGCGGACTGCAGGCATAGCCTGACAGAAAGTCAGATTACCCCAATTCCAATAAGCAAGGGGTAGCAACGGGAGGAACCGCATGAACGCCCCAGTCTCGAGTGTTCTGATCTCGCAGATCACCAAGGATCCGGCCTACAACACGGTCAGCCCGAACGACTTCGGGGCGATGATCGCGGTCGACCGCTATGGCACGCGGTCCGCTGCCTTCGACAAGATCATCTCGGCCACCCACGATCATTTCTGGGACCCGCTGGATACCGCCTATATCGACTTTTCGGCGCCCTTCGACATGGACAAGGAGCCGCTGCTGCCCTTCGACCTGATGATCGAACTGCAGTCCGCGGTCGCCGACAAGCTGGACGAGAAGCAGAAGATCCAACTCGTCAACATGAATACCCATTGGTCGCTGTCCTCGATCCTGCACGGCGAACAGGGTGCCCTCGGCCTCTCGGCCAGCCTGTGCCATATCCTGGTCGACCCCGGCGCCCAGGAATATGCCGCCAACCAGGCCCGCGAAGAGGCGCGCCACGTCACCGCCTTCACGCGCTACATCCAGGCCCGCTGGGGCAAGCCGGCGCCGGTCGGCCCGATCCTGGGCGATCTCCTGTCCGAGCTGGTGCTCTCGGAAGAGGTCTACAAGAAGCTGGTCGGCATGCAGATGCTGGTCGAAGGCCTCGCCATGGGCGCCTTCGCCATGTTGCATTCGAAGACCTATGACCCGCTCCTGAAGAAGACCACCCAGCTGGTCATGACCGACGAGGCCTTCCACCACAAGTTCGGCAAGATCTGGGCCGACCGCACCATCCCGAAGCTCTCGAAAGAAGAACACGAGCGGGTGGAGGATTGGGCCCACAACTGCTTCCAGACCCTGTTCTTCAACCTGGTCTCGCCCGACCAGAAGGGCTGGATCTACGAGCGCCTGGGCCTCGATCCCGCCTGGGTGCAGGCCGCCGTGCTGGAAGCCGCGACCGACGACGTGCGGCGCGACCGCATGAAGGACAGCACCGACATTTTCCGCGTACTGATCAAGACCCTGCTGAATGCCGGGATCATCACCGACCGTACCCGCGGCTTCTACGAGCAATATGTGGACATGGTCCAGCTCAAGGCCGAGGGCGACTATTCGGTGGGTGACGCCATCGCCGAGGAAGGCATCGAGTACCTGAAGGAAATCAACAAGAACCGCCGGCGGCCCACCGCCACCAAAGCGGTCGCCTGAAGGCTCCCAACGGCAAGGGGCGGCCGGGGAAACCCTGCCGCCCCTTTTTCTTTGCTTCCCCTTGCAATAGGGCGAAGGGCCGTGCCGGCCTCGTCTCAGGCCGCCACCGGCAGGCCGTCGATCATGTCGACGATGTCGGCCATGATGTCGGTGAGCTGGTAGTCCTTCGGGGTATAGACCCGGGCGACGCCGGCGGCCTTCAGCTTGGCTTCGTCTTCGGGCGGGATGATGCCGCCGACGATCACCGGGATATCCGCGATGCCGGCCGCCTTCATCTTGTCGAGGACGTCGGTCACCAGGGCGACGTGGCTGCCCGACAGGATCGACAGGCCGACGACGTGGACGCCCTCTTCGAGCGCCGCGTTGACGATCTGGGCCGGGGTCAGGCGGATGCCTTCGTAGACCACTTCCATGCCGGCGTCGCGGGCGCGCACGGCGATCTGTTCGGCGCCGTTGGAATGGCCGTCGAGGCCCGGCTTGCCGACCAGGAACTTGAGCCGGCGGCCCAGCTTGGCCGAGACGGCGTCGACCTTGGCGCGCACCGCCGCCATGTCGCCGGCCGGGGCCGAGGCGGCGCGGGCGACGCCGGTGGGGGCGCGGTATTCGCCGAACACTTCGCGCAGCACCTGACCCCACTCGCCGGTGGTGACACCGGCATGGGCGGCGGCGATCGAGGGTTCCATGATGTTGCGGCCTTCGACCGCGGCCCGGCGCAGTTCTTCGAGCGCCGCCTTCACCTGGGCGGCGTCGCGCGACGCCCGCCAGGCCTTCAGACGCTCCACCTGTTCGGTCTCGGCCGCGTCGTCGACCACCAGGATGGCTCCCTCCTCGCCGGTGGCGAGCGGGCTCGGCGCCGATTCGGTGAACTTGTTGACGCCGACCACGGTCATCTCGCCCGATTCGATGGCGGCCAGACGCTGGGCGTTGCTCTCGACCAGGCGCTGCTTCATGTAGGACGATTCGACGGCGGCGATCGCCCCGCCCATGGCCTCGATCCGGGCCAGTTCCTCCATCGCGGAAGCCTTCAGTTCGGCCACCTTCTGGCCGACCACGGTGGAGCCGTTGAAGATGTCGCCGAATTCGAGGAGGTCGGTCTCGAAGGCCAGGATCTGCTGGCAGCGCAGCGACCATTGCTGGTCCCAGGGCCGCGGCAGGCCGAGCGCCTCGTTCCAAGCCGGCAATTGCACCGAACGGGCGCGGGCGTCCTTGGAGAGCGTGACCGCCAGCATCTCCAAGAGGATGCGGTAGACGTTGTTTTCCGGCTGCTGCTCGGTCAGGCCCAGACTGTTCACCTGCACACCGTAGCGGAAGCGGCGGAAACGCTCTTCCTGGACGCCGTAGCGCTTCAGGGTGATCTCGTCCCAAAGCTCGGTGAAGGCGCGCATCTTGCAAATCTCGGTCATGAACCGGATGCCTGCATTGACGAAGAAGGAAATGCGGCCGACCACCTTGGGCAGGTCCGCGGCCGGCACCTGGCCCGCCTTCTTCACTTCATCGAGCACCGCCTGCGCGGTCGCCAGGGCATAGGCCAGCTCCTGCACCGGCGTCGCCCCCGCTTCCTGCAAGTGGTAGGAGCAGACGTTCATCGGGTTCCACTTCGGCACTTCCTTGTAGGTGAAGGAAATGACGTCGGCGATCAGGCGCATCGAGGGCTGGGGCGGGAAGATATAGGTCCCGCGCGACAGATATTCCTTGATGATGTCGTTCTGCGTCGTGCCCTGGAGATCGGAGCGCTTGGCCCCCTGCTCCTCCGCCGTGGCGATATAGAGCGAGAGCAGCCAGGCCGCCGTCGCGTTGATCGTCATCGAGGTGTTCATGCGGCCGAGCGGAATGCCGTCGAACAGGGTGCGCATATCGCCCAGGTGGGAGATCGGCACACCCACCTTGCCCACTTCGCCGCGCGACAGCACATGGTCCGCGTCATAGCCCGTCTGGGTCGGCAGATCGAAGGCTACTGACAATCCTGTCTGGCCGCGCGCCAGGTTGGTGCGGTACAATGCATTCGAGGCCGAGGCCGACGAATGGCCCGAATAGGTGCGGATCAGCCAGGGCTCGTCCCTCTTCGCTGCCGCCACGGTCTCGTGCTTGCTGTCACTCATTGCAGAATCCCCACTCTCGCAACTTTCTGGCTCAAAAGCCCGCCCGCTCGGTGGCGGCGTTACTCTTTAGCCCTATATCCGATCCCATATTATTCAATTAGCATGTTGTGCGACGCAAAATAAACTTGCAACTGAGCGCCACAGCATCCAAAACTCCGCGCCTATCCGGGTTCATCTCTGTGTCATAGGATCAGGGTGCAGCCGGCAAGCGGGATGGCGCAACAACCCGACTGAACAAACAGCATTGCGACGGAGCGCGAGGGACAGAAGCATGACGGTGACCAACACGAGCGAGGTTCAGGCGACCCTCGCTGGCCAGCCGGTCAAGGACCTCTACGAAGTGGGCGAGATCCCGCCCCTCGGCCATGTGCCGAAGTCCATGTACGCCTGGGTGATCCGGCGCGAACGACACGGCCCGCCCGAGCAGGCCATGCAGCTCGAAGTGATGCCGGTGCCCGAAATCGGCCAGGACGAAGTGCTGCTGCTCGTGATGGCGGCCGGCGTCAACTACAACGGCGTGTGGGCCGGCCTCGGCATTCCGGTCTCGACCTTCGACGTGCACAAGAAGGACTATCACATCACCGGGTCCGACGCCTCCGGCATCGTCTGGAAGGTCGGCACCAAGGTGAAGCGCTGGAAGGTCGGTGACGAAGTCGTGGTTCACTGTAACCAGGACGACGGCGACGACGAGGAGTGCAACGGCGGCGACCCGATGTTCTCGCCCTCGCAGCGGATTTACGGCTACGAGACGGCGGACGGCTCCTTCGCCCAGTTCACCGTGGTGCAGGCCCGTCAGCTCATGCATCGGCCGAAGCACCTGTCGTGGGAAGAGAGCGCCTGCTACACGCTGACGCTGGCGACCGCCTACCGCATGCTGTTCGGCCATCGCCCGCATATCCTGCGGCCGGGCCAGAACGTGCTCGTGTGGGGCGCCTCGGGCGGCCTCGGCTCGATGGCGATCCAGCTGATCTCGATCTCGGGTGCCAATCCGATCGGCATCATCTCGGACGAGACCAAGCGCGACTTCGTGATGTCGCTCGGCGCCAAGGGCGTGATCAACCGCAACAACTTCAAGTGCTGGGGCCAGCTGCCCAAGGTCAACTCGCCGGAATACGACGCCTTCATGAAGGAAGCGCGCAAGTTCGGCAAGGCGATCTGGGACATCACCGGCAAGGGCAACGACGTCGATTTCGTCTTCGAGCATCCGGGCGAAGCGACCTTCCCGGTCTCCACCTTCGTGGTCAAGCGCGGCGGCATGGTGGTGTTCTGCGCCGGCACCTCTGGCTTCAACATCACCTTCGACGCCCGCTTCGTGTGGATGCGTCAGAAGCGCGTCCAGGGCAGCCATTTCGCCAACCTGATGCAGGCGTCGCAGGCCAACCAGCTGGTGATCGAGCGCCGCCTCGATCCCTGCATGTCGGAAGTCTTCTCCTTCGAGGATATTCCGCGCGCCCACACCAAGATGTGGAAGAACCAGCACAAGCCGGGCAACATGGCGGTTCTCGTTTCCGCCAAATACCCGGGCCTGCGCACGATCGAAGACGCGATCGAAGCCGGCAACAACGCCTGACGTAACACGACCGAGTAACCCGAGGAGCATCATCATGAGCCTGGCCGCCCCCGCAAGCGACACCGCCGACATCGTCCTGCCCGACCTGTTCGGCAAGGCGGCGGAAGCGGTCCAGGCGGCGGATGTGCTCCTCGGCCATGCCAAGGCCGCGGTCTTCGCCAAGGTCGCGGTCAATGGCAAGGTTTCGGGTGCCAAGCTCGAAGCCGAGCAGTTCGCCGCCCATGGCTTGGCCTGGCTGGCGACCTATGTCGAATCGATCCGCCAGCTTCTGCACTGGGCCGAAGCGCTGCAGGCCGAAGGCAAGCTCGGCCGGCTCGAGACCCTGATCCTGCAGGCCGGCGTCGGCGAATATCTGGCCCAGATCGAAGGCGGCATCGCCATGAGTCAGGTCGAGGTCGTGCGTCCCGCCGACTACGGCCTGACCGAAGACCAGCTCGACGCCTTCATGGCCGTGCCGGGCGTCTCCGCCCTGCTCCATGCCGGCAACACCGGCGCTGTGCGCGCCGAGATCGGCGGCCTGATCGCCGACGGTCTCGCCAGCGGCTTCGGCGACATGGGCCTGGACGAGACCATGGCCATGGTGCGCGAGAGCTTCCGCCGTTTCGCCGAGGACAAGGTCATCCCCTTCGCCCACGAATGGCACTTGAAGGACGAATTCATCCCCCTCTCGGTGATTTCCGAGCTGGCCGAACTAGGCGTCTTTGGTCTCACCCTGCCGGAGGAATACGGCGGCCACGGCCTCGGCAAGACCGCGATGTGCGTGGTCACGGAAGAACTTTCGCGCGGCTATATCGGCGTCGGCTCGCTCGGCACCCGCGCCGAGATCTTCTGCGAACTCGTCATGGCCGGCGGCACCGAAGAGCAGAAGCAGAAGTGGCTGCCGCTGATCTCGTCCGGCGAACTGCTGCCGACCGCGGTCTTCACCGAACCCAACACCGGCTCCGACCTCGGCTCGCTGCGCACCCGCGCGGTCAAGGACGGCGAGACCTACAAGGTCACCGGCAACAAGACCTGGATCACCCACGCCGCCCGCGCCGACGTGATGACCCTGCTCGCCCGCACCAATCCGGCCGAGCCGGGTTACAAGGGCCTCTCCATGTTCCTCGCGGAAAAGCAGCGGGGCGACGACGCCAACCCGTTCCCGACCCCCGGCATGACCGGCGGCGAGATCAAGGTGCTCGGCTACCGCGGCATGAAGGAATACGAGATCGGCTTCGACGGTTTCGAGGTCAAGGCGGAAAACCTGCTGGGCCAGCAGGAAGGCCAGGGCTT